>SOIB01000020.1 GCA_004377355.1 Candidatus Stahliibacteriota bacterium
TATTCCACCACTTCCCTGTACATTTTTGCACTTTTGTGTGCCCTCTCTACTGTAGGGGGAAGTGGGATTGTGCGGTAATCGGCAGTAAGACGCGCTATCAGAATTCGAGCAAAGGGGTTGCCTTCTACAGCAACACCTGCCACATGGGTACCGTGGAAATATAATATAAACTGCATAAGGTCCTCTAAAAAGGGTTTTACCTCTACTGGATGCATACTTGCAATTTTTTGTTTTAGCGTAGCTGCTTCGGGGCTATCTATTGATGCCTGCACATCTAATAATCCCTTCATCATCTCTTTCATCCTGGGAAGCCGTTCTTCTGCATTCTCAATTGGGTAGAGCAGTTCTGTTGTTTTTTCTTCTTCTAATGTATATGCTACACCATATATGTCATCAATAAATCCATTACTATCGTCGTCTTCTCCGTTCAGTTTTTCATTTGTGTTCACAAAAATTTGGTCTGGATATACTTCTGTATCAACTCCTGTATCCCAGATTGCAACAACAATGGGTTGGAGATTATCTGTTTCGCTGAGGTCTACGCTTCGTTCTTTCCAGATATCAGCTTTCACAACTCTGTTTTCCTTAATGTACTTATCATATACCGCAACAATCTCATTCTTAAGTGGAAGTTGGATTTCAATTGCATAACGTATACCTATCACCTGTGCTGCAACATCACTGCTTATCTGGTGAGTTTTCAGAACTGCCGCTTCAAATTGACTCTCTATCATCCCCAACAGTACATTCTCACTGAATAATTCCATCCTCCCTTTAATTTCCTCAACCCTTTCCTGAATTATCTCCCAGGGAAGCTCATCTATACTTTCAGATAAATAGCGAGAAAAAGCCTGCTTGTATACAGTTTCATCATCATACCCAACTTCACGTTGCGCCTGTATAATCGCATTATTGATAAGACCCATCATGAGTTTCCTTGCAGGTTTATCTTCCAGTTCTCTTACCTTTTCAATTCCACCTAGTGCCTTATCATAGTTACCATATAGCATATCGAGTGAAACAAGAATTCCAAGGTAATTTTTAAAGGTGGTTTTATCCTCAATCTCGTAGGTTCCCAGGACACTCTCTATATCAGTACGCACTTCAGCAGCAAATGACATAAACAGTTCTTTAGAAGTTATAAGTTCTGTCAATGTAGTTTGTACATCATATGTATATCGAGGTAAATCATCAATTGTTGTTATCTTTTTCTTTTCTGAACCTGTCTCTTCTGCATATAGGCTAAATGCCAGTAAAACAAGAATACAAACGCATGCGATAAAAAGTATTCTTCTCAAATCCTCCTCCCTTTTGCTTTGTATGACATAAAAATATAATAAATTGTTTTTTAGATTACTCTATCATTCGTTATTTTCAAAACAAGGTAATTGGTTTTGGTTATTGGCTTTTCCATAAATACCAGGTAGCCACTGTACAATAAGGTTCCCACTTCTTGGCGATTATCCTTATCTGGACCTCGGAGGGAAGAGTTTCAAACCCATACCATTTTTGAATAGCCTTTTGAAAACCCAGATCATCAACAGGCAATACATTAACTCTACCAAGAGAAAAGATTAAAAACATTTCAGCAGTCCATCGACCAATCCCTTTAACTTTTATTAACTGTTCTACTATTTCATCGTCGGTCATATCCGAGAATTTTGGGGGTGTTACAATACCATCCATAAACTTACAAGAAAGGTCTTTTAAATATCTAATCTTCTGTCTGGATATACCAGCTTTCCGTAACCTCTCATCCTCTGTTTCGAGTATATCTATAGGCTTCGGAAAGGAGCGGTTAGGGTATATTTCTACAAAACGACCCACTATTGTGCTAGCAGCCTTCAAGGATAGTTGCTGATAAAGTATAGCCTCCGCAAGACCCCGGAATGAATCCTCTTCGAGTTCAAGAGTACAGTGTCCAACTCTATCAATAATCTCAGCAAGCACAGGGTCTTTTTCTTTTAAGAGAGCTATTTCGTTTTCAAACATTATTCCACTCTCGTTTGGCTTCATGGTAAAGAAGCCAGCTTTTTTTATCTAAACCTCCACCGTATCCTACGAGCTTTCCATCACTTCCTATAACTCTATGACATGGTATAATTATGGCTATTCTATTCGCACCACATGCCCCTCCAACAGCTCTTACTGCTTTGGGGTTATCAATAGCTTTCGCAATATCACCATAACTTTTATTCTTACCATATGATATCTTCAGTAACTCATTCCAGACTTTAATCTGAAAAGTAGTTCCTCTCATTACCAGTTTACAGCTAAATTTATTTCTAGAGCCTTTAAAATATTCGACTAGTTGATCTACAGCTTTACCACCTGTAACAGTAAAAGGTTTAAAACCTTCGTGTTTTAAATCAACAAGGATTTGTTTAAGTGTAGTACCATATATAAAATTGACCCTTATTAATCCTTTATGAATCCAACCTACAAAGATATCACCTACTGGGGATTTAATCTTTTTCCAGAATAAGCGTTCAAAATCGTTTTCTTTTCTCATTAATTTCCTCCATCCCATTTGCCCTTAGAGTTATATAACACATTTTATGTGAGCATTATATTTTATAAAATAAAGAAAAGATAATGTCAAGGATAAAATAAAGATGAATACGATCGCACTCTTGACTTTTGTTTTTTTTCACTCTAAAATATAGAAGGGGAGGAGGACTGATGTACATCAGAGAGTTTATTATTTATATTTTAAGCATTATATCTGGACTCTGATAATGTCTTTGAATGATGGGAGTTTTTTTATTTGGGATTTCAATATTCACTTTTATAAAAAGGAACTGCAGTAAATTTATAAATCTTTACAATAAAAGGAGGAAGAAATGTCAGCCGTCTCAGTAAAAAAGATTTATATATTTTTTTTTATTTTACCACTAATACTTTTTTCAGATGAAGGAATTCTTATATCTGGTAAAGTTACAGGGCATGGCGGAAAAACACTTCCGCTTGCCCACGTTCACTTAACTGATGCAATGGGTGACTACCAAAACCCAATAAAGAGCGTAGAGATCGATGTGAATGGAAACTTCAAAAGTGGAATCCAGGAACCAGGCATATATGGACTATTCATAACAGGTGTAAACCATGAGCGCCTTTTAATCCCGATCATAGCTCATAAAGATGTAAAAGAGTTAAAACTCGATATTCGCTTATCTCCCCTTCCCTATAAAGAGAAATTTGACACAGTGAAGATTATAGGAGATTGGAATAACTACTCCTATGGAAGTGCAAATGTAATGAAAAAAGAAGAGGATGGTACCTTCTCCTATGAAATCGATGTAGTAAGCGACACAGTTGGATACCAGCTTATTGGTATCACAAAAGATGAGCGTAGTGTCAATGGAACTCATGCCAATTACTTCATTTATGATGGTGGAGGTGATTATAGATCTTTTCTTAAAATCAAACCAGGAAAAGTTAAAATAATATTTGACCCCAGAATACTAATTAAGGCAGAAATAGATGACTCCTCCAGTGTTACTTTTATGAAAGAATCTTACTTCCTGAATACCATATACAAATTGCATAAAAAAGTGGAGAAAGCAAAAGAAATTTATATGGAGGAAATATATGCTTATGTAGAAAAGCACAGTGATGCTAAGGGTTTTCGTTTTGATTGGGGAGAATTACCAGGTACACTTACTACTTATATGATAGAAGAAAAAAATAATAATATCAACCAATTCGCTGCTGTTCAATTATCATACTTTATATCTCGAGGGGTTGAAGTTGATTCTCTGACTTTGGAAAGAATCCTAAAGATTATACCGCCTGATTCGCCAGTATGGGGTATATATCCAAATATTCCAGGTATAATGCTATCCCGCTTTGATGAAGAAAGAAAAGTTAAAAACATTATAAAATTTGCAGAGGGAAATCCAGAAAGACTTGTCCGAGCATACGCACTTGTTAACCTTATTCATAATTATGAAAATGAGAATAAGGAAAAATTTCTTGAATACTATAATAAACTAAAGGATGGCTTCTCTGATTTAAGGTCTATGAGATATCACTTAATAGAATATAATCCTGATAAGAGGATACAGATAGGTAAAGCTGTTCCCTATTTCGAAGTAAAATTAATAGATGGCGATGAAGTTGTTTCAAATAAGAGTCTTCTAGGAAGATACTATTTGATTGATTTCTGGGCTAGCTGGTGTAATCCCTGTGTTAGGGAAATGCCCGGTCTCCATCAAGCTTACGAAGAGTATAAAGACGAGAATTTTATAATATTGAGCCTTTCATTTGATGGAGCCCCTGGTGATATTGGTAAATTTAGAGAAAAATGGCAGATGCCCTGGTTACATTCTTTCATAGACCATGCGTTTGAAAGTGAATTAGCAAAGACCTTTGAAGTTGCCGGGATTCCAAAACCCATTCTTGTTGATCCTAAAGGGAAAATCATCGCGACTGGGGAAATACTTAGATTGGAAAATCTTGAGAAGACACTAAAAGAATATATTAAGGAGATATAAGTACTATCTCAAAAACCACATAATTAAAGCAGATATGAGTTATTATATATTCAAATATTAATTCATCAAGGAAAGACTAATGATTATTTAATTTCTTAAGAGAATTACAAGGCGGCTGAATTTATTGACGCTCAAGAGTTAGAAACTCCAAATCATACTTTTTAAGTTCAAGGAGAATTCCAGGAAGGGCTTTAACCACTTCACTATGATCACCGTGGAGAAGAATTATACTTCCCGATTTTGTATTCTTTATTATATATGAAACTATTTCATCTACTGTTTTCTGTCGCTCATTTAGAATGATTACTTCTGCAAATATTACCCTTAGGTTTTCTTTATCCACAACATTTTTTATATCTCTTCTGGGGATACCGGAAGGCAGACGAAATAGTGTCGGTCTTACGCTTGTAATATTCTCCAGGATATCTTGAGTTTGAATAATACCATCCGCTGTAGCATCTTCTGACAATAGTGAAGGTCTCTTATCTGTATAACCATGATTCCCAATTGAATGTCCTTCATCCATTATCCTTTTTACCACATCAGGATGTTTTTGTGCTCTCTCACCAATCACGAAAAATGTTGCTATCAGGTTGTGTTTTGCTAATGTATCTAAAATTTGTGAAGTGTATGGTTCCAATGGACAATCATCAAAAGTTAACGCCACCTTACCCTCAGTAACCCTCCATTCCCCTTTAAGATAAGTTTCAAGGAACGCAGTTTTATATTCCAACCCAAATAAAACTACAAGTGCAGCAATAAATGCCAATGGCATCTCTTAAATTTCACAGCTCCCCGATTTCCTCAATACGGGAGAGCAATCCGAAGATTCCTCCAGTATGAATAAACAAAATTCTTTCTTTTTTACTGAATCTTCCCTTCTCCACTTCCCCTATAAGCCCCCTCATAGCCTTCCCTGTATAAACCGGGTCGAGAATAATGCCCTCAGTCCTGGCAAGTCTTTTAATAACCTCAATTTCATCTTGCCCAAACTGAGAATAACCTTTTCCCTTATATCCATCTATAATCCTGATTTCATCCGGGGAAAATGAGATAGGTTGGTTAAAAGACCTATTCCATTCTTCAATAATTTCTGAAATCGCACTTTTAAAATATTCTTCATCCTCTTCTACATTTACTCCATAAATTGAACACCTTAGGTCAAACAATTTCTTACCTATGAACAAACCTGCATAGGTCCCTCCAGTTCCAACAGGAACCACAATTGCATCAAAATCCGGGGTTTGATTCTTTATCTCTTCCGCCGCTTTAATATAACCCCAGATTCCAACAGGATAAGTTGCTCCTGCAGGGATTGAATATCCAATCCGGTTTTCCTCCGCTAGCTCCTCGATAATCTCATCCATTATCTCACCCCTTCTTTCATATTCCGTAGGGGTAAGATATCTTATCTCTGCACCTACCAGAGTGCTAAGAAAAAGATTTCCCTCTAAAGCAGAAGGTTTTTCTCCTCTAAGAAGGAGTATAGATTTCAAACCCAACTTTGATGTGAGAATAGCTGTTGCCCTTGCGTGGTTAGAGTTTAGCCATCCACAGGTTATGATAGTATCTGCTTTATTTTTTATTGCATCTGCAACTGCAAATTCAAGCTTTCTTATCTTATTACCTGATGTGGCACAGCCAGTGAGGTCATCCCTCTTTATCCAGATTTCGGGTCCTCCAAGGGACTTACTCAATGAATCCAACTTTTCAATCCTTGTTGGAAGATTAGCGAAATATATATGTGCCGGGTATTCTATATTCATAATTATCTCCTTTTATTTTTTAACGCATGTCTTTTATTTAAAAAATAGGAATGAAAAGTCTAAAAGCAAGGCCTATTCATAAGACATATAATATTTTAAAATCCTATGAAAGGAATTTAAAAACTTGACATAGACATTTACATTCCTTACCACTTTCATTAAATAAGGAGGAGTTAAGCAATCTCTATGGAAACTTCCAACTCAGAACCTAGAACTCAAGACCCAATACCCAAAATCCAACTCTCGACTTGTCACTAATATCAACTTGACGAGTGAATTCTAACTAATATAATATTGAATATGAAAATCACGATTTTAGTAATCGGTTCCCGGGGAGATGTTCAGCCACTCTTAGCATTGGGGTTAGGTCTAAAAAAGGCTGGTCATACTGTAAAACTAGCCACACATGATATTTTCAAAGATATGATAATTAATCAAGGATTGGATTTTGCTCCAATTCAAGGCAATCCAAAAGAAGTATTAGAAGGAAAGGAAGGAAAGGATTGGTTAAATACAGGTCTAAACATGATTAGTTTTAGCTGGAAACTCAAAAATTTAATACAGTCCTCTGTAATAGATGTAATTGATGATTTTTGGAAAGCATGTGAGGATTCAGAGGCTATAATATTTTCAATATTATCAGTAGTAGGACCAGATATTGCAGAAAAAAAAGGGATTCCGTGTTTTGCCGGATTACTTCAACCAGTTACACCCACGTACGAATTTCCTTCTTTTATGGCAACATCAATATTTAGTGTTAGTAGATTTTACAATAAGCTTACAGGTTTGATAGGTGAGCAGTTATACTGGCAGATATTCAAAAATCCTGTAAACCAATGGAGGAGAAAATTTCTTAACCTTCCTTATAAACCATTTTATGGTCCTTTCAGGGAAATGCGCAGGAAAAAACTTCCTATCTTATATGGTTTTAGCCCGGTTGTTGTTCCAAAACCTTTTGATTGGCCTTCCTGGATACATATTACAGGATACTGGTTTCTTGATGCTCCTTTACATTGGAAACCCCCTGCTGAACTTGTAGATTTTCTAAAGTCCGGACCTCCCCCTGTATATATAGGATTTGGGAGTATGAGTCATATAGATCCAAAAGGAGTTACTGATATGGTTCTAAAAGCACTGCGGATTAGTGGTCAGCGTGGAATACTGGGTGCTGGCTGGAGTGGACTGGGAAATAGAGAGTTACCTGATGATATCCTTGGAATCGAATCCATACCCCATGATTGGCTTTTCCCAAGGACCAGAGCAGTCGTTCATCATGGTGGTGCAGGAACAACTTCTGCTGGACTTCGCGCAGGAATACCATCAATTATTACCCCTTTATTTGGAGACCAGTTCTTCTGGGCAGGAAGGGTGCATGCTCTGGAAGTAGGACCTCCTCCAATACCTAAAGGTAAATTAACTGCAGAAACTCTTGCCATGGTAATTAATAAGACGCTCAACAATAAGAAAATTCGTATGCGGGCAGAACAGGTAGGAAAAAAAATACGTTCTGAAAATGGAATTGAAAAAGCTGTAGAAATAATAGAAAGCTACAACCGCAAAAACCCAACATCCCACCCTTTTTACTCATAGACGCAGATAAACTCAAATTAGTCGTATTGCTCCATTGAAAAATTTAATAGGACGCAGATAAATGCGGATAAACACAAGAATTAGTTAATTAGTAAAATTATAAGGGTTCAAGGTTTCAAGGTGTCGAGGTGTCAAGGGTAACAATTAGTGAGTTAGCCGGTTGGACTGTTGGTCAGTTTAATAATCAGTTTAAAGATATAAACCCCACATTCTGTATCCAAAAGTGTGACTTTGGACTTCGGACGTCGGACTTTTTTATATAAACTCAACAAACTCATTGAACTAAGCACTCATAACCTAATTTTTAAACCTTAATCCTGTTCACTTATCTTTCAAGAATTTTATTATCTCCCTACAAAATGCCGGAAGGTCATATGGATTCCTTGAAGTAATCAGATTTCCATCCACTACCACTTCCTTATCGAGGAATTCTACTCCAGCATTTACTATATCGTCTTTAATGGCATAAAATGCTGTTGCCTTTTTACCCTTTAAGATTCCAGCTGAAATCAAAACCCAACCACCGTGGCAAATTGCTGCCACGAGTTTTCCTGCTCTGTAAATATCACCAACAAATTCCACCACCTTTGCCTCCCTCCGAAGTAGATCGGGCGCATAACCCCCGGGAATAGCAACACCTGAAAAATCATAAGGATTTACTTCTTTAATTGATAGCTCTTGCTTTGCAGGGTAACCCTCTTTACTCTTATATTCTTCTTTTCTTCCTGTTCCAACAAAAACAGTATCAATCCCCTCTTCCCTTAATCTTAAATATGGATACCATGCTTCTAAGACCTGATAATGGTCCTCAATAAGAATTGCAACTTTTCTACCCACAATTCACCTCCATTTTTGTGGTTTAGATTATAATTAAAAAATTTCCAAAATTTAGCTTAAAATTCGTTTTATTCTTTGTCAATGACGGAAGAAACACTCCAAATAAAAAACATCAACGTTATCGAAATTTATTACTTATTTCCCTAAATAAGTCTATGAAAACTCCATTTGTCCAACCAAAGCCTTTTTGTGTAAGATATCCACTAGTTGTCTCTCTTATTATCCCATTCACAACATCATATTTTTCCCACATGGCATGGGTCTCTTCAAAAATCTTCAGATTTAAATTAAGCCATTTAAAAGCAATACGAAATGCCTCCTCTGTAAAATCATACTTTTTTAATCCTTTAAATACCATCCAATGCAAAGGAGCCCAACCAAAAGGATAATTCCATTGTCGATCAGAGAAACCATAATCTTGATTGCAGGTAGACAAACCAAAATCGTATTCAAACAAATTTAAGTTAGTAACAATTTTTCGTGCTTTTTCTATATTAACCAGGCCTACCCACATAGGAATGTGTGAAGCAAGGGACTTTATTTTCTTTTGCTCAATAGTTGAAAAATTGAAATCATAAAAAAGTCCATCTTCTTCACTCCACAAAAATTCATCTATTAAACCTTTTCGTTTTTCTGCCTTTTTCTTAAATTCCAGCGCGCTCTTCATATTTCCAATTTTTGAGAAGTATTCTGAAAAATGAATTTCATACAAAAATAAATTAGAATTAAGGTCAATAGGTGCTAAATCTACTGTATCGTCATCGTCATATCTTGGAGATGTGTCCCATGAAACCTCTGAATTTCTAGTTATATAATTATCCCCTGAATCTTCATAAAATCGTGATAATCCATTATTTAGTAAGTGAACCCCACTGCACCAATACTCTTTGTATTCTTTCAAAGCCAATTTATATGCGGAGTCTAACCATTTATCATCTGAATAAATATCATAGACTATATTGATCATAGAAGTTAAATATGGTAACTGTGAACGGGTAGCACATTCTTTCTTATTACAGTTCAAAACTCTACCAAAGTTATCAACCATATAAAGACAATTATCAGTGATATTTTTTATTAAATAATGAAATTCTGGATTGTGCTGTAAGCCAACAATTATAAAGAAACTATCCCAATAAAACATCATATCAAATACTCCTCCGGGAACAACATAATCATATGGTAGGAAAATATTCTCCTTTTCATCTTCTATTTCTTCAATGCGTTTAGAACTATTTATAGAATTTTTTATAAGATGAATCCAATATTTATCCAAATATTTCAGTAAGTCGTGAAATTTCTTTATAGAAAAGTTATCCATCTTAAACTTCAATGTACTTTAATGTAATTTTCTTAATAGTCAATTATTGGAATATAATGTTCAACATTTATGAGAAATTAAAGTGAAGTGACGGTATGAAAATCTCTTCATTATCAGACAATCATTAACATGTTGATGTTATAATTAATATAACTGACATCATATATATTATTTTCTCTTAGACATTGCTTGTAACAAAAACTTGTTTATCACTCAAAGCGAAAACAAGAATTAACACGATATTCACAACCAACATAAATAAACTTTCTGCAACAAAGGTATATCCAAAGAATGTTTCAGTAAGCATTAAAATAAAAGACTTTAATAGTGTAAATACTATTACTAATCCAACCGCCATATAAAACCACGTGATACTTCTTTTCTTCATTATGCATTTTTCATTCTGCAATGGAGCAGAGCGACTACTTTGTGTCTCTGTGGCTAACCTTACTCTAAAAATGGATTTTTCATCACAATCTTCCCTACCCGTGCATCAGATAAACCTACATATAACTCAACATTCCCATCACCTAAGAAAACGAACCCCCCACTCAAAACGACATCATCTAATTCTGGAGACCTCTTTGCCTCTCCCGGTGGGAAATCCTTTCTTTTAGCAATAATTTTAATTGGAGAAGCCTTTCTCGTTAAATAATTAATTTTAAAAACCATTGCATAATAATGTTTAAGGAGATTTCCATTCTCGTCTTCTGAAAAATGTGCAAAATGTCCTAAAACACCTAATTCTTTATCATTCAGAACATAGGCAGCATTCACTCCTCCCCACTCCTCTTCTGTAAATTGACCCTTTATTAAATCTGCACTCATCAAATCAGCATTACCAAGGAGGTCTAATGAATTTATAGTCATAAATCCTATCGTTCCCCTTCCGCCAATTTCACCCATTGGTCTAGTAAAAACACCGACCTCTCCATTGGGCAGTTCGATAATACGAATGTCTTTCATTCCGAGTGGTCCCTCTGCAAATTTTTCTAAATCAGAAATATCTTTTCCTCTATAAAAATCAGTTCTCCATGATCTGTTTCCCACTGGGAATCGCACACCCCCAAAGACCAGTTCATGGTTCACTCTGGCAATGAAGGGGTCCTGTAAAGGAAAGGTTGGTAAAACAGGGTCATGATACCACACTCCATCATTTTCTTCCTTAAAGAACCACACCTGGCTATCAGTTTCTACCTCCCTTGATTCAGTTCTCGCAGCAATATATGTTATCCCGTTATCTACAAAAGGTGCAGTGGGGTTATAAACATCTCTATAACCTACATTTCCGAACCTTAATATTTCAGCTTTTCCCATTTTCAACTATCTATCTCCTTCCGTCATCCGTCCCCGGTTTTCGGTTTTTTCTCTATGTAACTACACTTCAGTAATTGTAACGACAATACTTCTTCTATCTCGGGGTCCATCAAATTCACAAAGAAAAATGTTCTGCCATGTGGAAAGACCAAGCTTACCATCTATTATTGGAACTGTTTCACTGGGTCCAACAATTCCTGATTTTAGATGCGCATCTGCATTCCCATCCTGAATGTCGTGTCTCCAACCACCCCTGGGTATCAGTCTTCTTAGAAGGTCAACAACATCTTCCTGCACACTCTCATCCCAGTTCTCTTGAATCATAACACCAGCTGTAGCCCCCTGAACATAAACATTAACATAACCGGTTTTTACCCCGGATGAATCGAGAATATCTTTAACCTCCTCAGTTATATCGTAAAGACCTTCCCTTCTATCCGTAGATATTATTATTACCTTTTGCATTATACTATCCTTCCATAATATAGTCTCGTAGGACTTGCCATATCGAGGCATATCTCATCTTGTTTATCTCTTGCGAATTAATCCTTCCCCATACCTGTCATTGCGAGTTTAACCTCTCGCTTATCTCCTACGAAGCAATCTCTAATCCCTAAATCCTTAATCCTACTTGATTTCTTTTCCTGTCCAACAATACGTGCATAAACTTTCCCGTGGCAGTCCTGTTGCAGAAAGCATATCTTCAAGGCGTTGATATCTTAAAGAGTTTACATTCAAATCTTTTTCCATTGCTTTTATCATCTCTTTATATTGCTTAGAGTCAGTATCAAGATAAGGTTCTACATCCTGTATGTGTCTTCCATGCATTTTCTTAAGTACGCGCCTTGCAAATAACTCTTCTATCGCTCTTGTAGAAAACACGAACTTGCATGGGAACATAAGCGCAGGGCAAGCAGGTCTAATATGAATTTCCTTTGCCCCAGCGTCCCACAATTTCACAAGCAAGTAATTTTTTAACTGTGTCCCCCTTACAATTGAATCCTCTGTTATTGCGATTTTCTGCCCCTTAATTATTGCATCTGCTGTTATCTGTTTCATTAACGCTATTAAATCTCTTGTTTCTTGCGAAGGAGGCACATAGCTTCTCGCCCATCCAGGAGTATATTTAAGAAGAGGTATTCTTACTGGTATTCCAGACTCATGAGAATATCCATGAGCATATGCAGTTCCAGAATCTGCAATTCCAGCTACCAAATCCACATCTACATTATCTTTCTTTGCTATTATCCTACCAGCATATTCTCTATATTCCTCAACATTTTTACCTTCATACTCTGAGGCAGGGAATCCAGTATAAACAAATAGAAAAGCACACAATTGAAGAATATCTTCTTTCTTCTTTTTCTGTTCAACCTTATCTTCATTTATAAGGAGAATTTCTCCTGGGCCTAAGAATTTCTTTGTTTTAAATCCGAGATTTTTGTAAGCACATGTTTCAGATACAACTATCTTATCACCATTTCTTTCAGCCAAAACTAAAGGGGTTCTACCATATTTATCCCTCGCTGCAAAGATCCCTTCTTTGCCAAGGAGTAACAGCGACACAGAGCCATCAATTCGAGAATACATATTTTCGATCCCACCTACTAAATTATCCCTCTGATTAATTAATTTGGCCACCAATTCTATTTGATTTACTTTGCCGTTTGCCATCTCAGAAAAAACCACTCCCTCATCAATCAATTCTCTGGTAAGCTCATCCTGATTATCTATATAGCCTGCACCGCAAATAGCATATTCCCCGAACCTCAATCTCATTATTAATGGTTGTATATCTCTATCACTTATCACTCCTATCCCTGATTTCCCCTTCATATGTATGAAATCAATATCTTCAACAAACCTGGATTTAAATTGCACTTTCGATATAGTGTGGATTTTTTTCTGTAATATATCATTATCCGATATTGCTATTCCCCCATATGCTGTTCCAAGATGAGAATGATAGTCTGTTGCGTAGAACAAGTCTTCTTTACAATCTTTCTTTGTTATAATACCAACTATTCCACTCATTTTTAAACCACCTTTTAAAATCTAATTTTTATCCTTACAATAATTATATATATAGTTATTCTTAAATTATCAAGAGCTAGTTTGTAATTTTTTAAATATGTTAAGTGGGTTAGACAGTTGGTCTGTTTGTGATTTAGATGGTTGGTTGGTTTAATAGGATTACGGATTAGAAGAGGTTTGAAAAGATAAGCAGGGATTATGGGGTCAGTGAACTCAGAACCCTTACCCCTTAATCCTTATCACTTAATCCCTATCTTGTAATCCACTTCCGCCCTTCTTTTTGCATAAGAAGAGATGATTCTTCAGGACCCCATGTCCCGGCTCTATAATTAGGGAAATCCTTGGGAGGATTGCTTTCCCACCTCCCAGTTATAGGGTCAACGATTTCCCACATAGCCTTAATGCTGTCCTGCCTGATGAAAAGGGTTAAATCTCCCTTCATAGAATCAATCAATAACCGTTCATAAGGAGGGTGTGGTTTCATTTTAAATTCATCCTGATAACTGAAATCCATATAAACAGGATAGATTTTATTATATTCTTTTGGATATTTTACTCCAAATTTTAAACTGATTCTTTCTTTTGGCTGAATGGATAAAATCAAAACATTCGGCTCAAGGGGCTCGCAGGTTCGTCCAAACAGTCTCAAGGGTGGTTGTTTAAACTGAATACAGATCTCAGTTATCTTCTTACTTAAACGTTTACCAGTTCGAATATAAAATGGAACCTTAGCCCAGCGCCAGTTGTCTATAAATAACTTTGCAGCTATAAAAGTTGGAGTATTTGAATTCTCGTCAACATCTTTTTCTTCTCTATAACCAATAGCTTTCTTGCCATCTATACTTCCAGATCCATATTGACCCCTCACAGTAAAATTATCTATATGTCCTTCATTCATCTTTCTTATAGAATGAAATATTTTAGCTTTTTCATCTCTTATATAGTCCGCCTCTAATCCAACAGGTACTTCCATCGCCACAAGAGCTACTAACTGTAGTATATGGTTTTGAACCATATCTCTTACTACACCTGCCTGTTCATAGTATTTACCTCGATGACCAACTCCTATACTTTCAACAGCAGTTATTTGAACGTTATCTATATTTCTAGAATTCCATATCGGTTCAAAAATACTATTGGAGAAACGGAAAAAGAGAATATTCTGCACTGTTTCCTTGGCTAGATAGTGGTCAATTCTAAAAATTTGGTTTTCTTCGAAGGCTCCAAGCAAAATATTATTTAATTCAACTGCAGATTTTCTATCCCACCCAAAAGGTTTCTCAACAATTATCTTTGTGTTGAAAATCTCCTTACACATGCCGTGGTTTTTAAGTCTTTCCACAATAATCGGAGTAGCTTTTGGTGGTACTGCCATATAATAGATAATTTCAATATTTCCTTTAGAAACAGGTATACCAATTTTCTTTATCTTTTCTCTGAGTTTTTTGTAATTATTATCCTTCTCAAAGGGAGAGGAAAGATAGTAAAGATGTTTTTGAAATTCTTTCCATTTCTTATCGTTGAATTCTTCACCCCTATATTTTTTAACTCCTTCCTTTATCAAATCACGGTACTTTCCATCAGACATTTCCGTTAAACCAAACCCAATTAGTGAAAAATCCTTGGGCAGTTCACCCTCAACAAAGAGATGATATATAGTGGGAAGCAATTTTCTCTGGCTCAAGTCACCTGCTCCCCCAAAAACAACCATAGTGAAAGGCTCTATTCTGAATTTTTCTAGTGGGATATCACATTCCTCTAAATAATTGCTTTTAATCGGATTATCCTTTTCTCCTCGTCTCACAATTTACCCCCTTATCACTCTTTCTTCACAGCATGACCACCGAATTCCCTCCTCAACGCTGTTATTACTTTATCAATCAGTGAATTCACGTTTTTATAGCCATCCCAATTAAAGTTTTCACATGTCTATAACAATTTAAACGAACCAATAAATTCTTATCTTAATTTTCTTCCTCATTATATTTTATCAGTTAAATAGTATATTATTCCATAAATTTTATTTTTCAGCGATAAACCAGAAAGTTTTACCTTTCTCTGGTCTAACTTTTCCAGCAGGTAATTTTGAATTACCGCCTCGCTGTTCCTTAATTACTTTATCAATAATTTCAAATTTATTTTCTCCAGCTACCATAAATATCACCCACCTGGCTTTATTTATAACACGAAGCGTTATTGTTATCCGTGCAACTTTAGGTGCAACATCCGGTACAGGAACTGCTTTAACCCATCTCTCATCCTTTTCCATATAATCTTCATCAGTAAAAAGGGAAGCTGTATGACCATCTCTACCAACGCCAAGAAGTATTAAATCAAACGTAGGTCTTAATTCCTTTTCGGTAATTTTTGTATAGTTTAAAAGGAAAGTTTTCAATTCTCTTTCATATTCCTCTGCAGATTTTTCAGGTGGAAATATATCTGTATTAATCGGGTGTATATTTCCCTCGGCTATATCAATTACAGATAATATTGAATTATTTGCCATTCGAAAATTACTATTTTCATTATCCATTGAAACATATCTTTCATCACCCCAGAAAATGTGAATCTTATTCCAATTTATTTCCGGGTTTTGTGAAAGAATCTTATACAGTTTTTCTGGAGTTTTACCACCTGAAAGAAAAAAAGAGAACCAATCCCTTTTTTCTAACTCACTTTGTATTAAATCAAATATAAAATTTGCTGCTTCCAGGCTTAATTCGTCAAGATTTTCAAAATAGTGAATCTTAATATTTTCCCCTTATTTATTATATTATTTTATTTCAATTTTTAATAACATCTTGCGTTTAACTATTTTCTGTTTTGAATAAATATTTAAAATACATTTATTTATCTATTTCTGTTTATTCAATTCCATTTCCGTTTTTCTAATGCATTTATCTTCTCTAGACGACGTTTGTGTCTTTCTTCACCGGAAAAAGTTGCCTTTAAAAATGCACAAATTAGTTCTTTTGCTAAATCAAGTCCAATTACTCTCGCTCCTAATACAAGAACATTGATATTGTCGTGCTCAACACTTTGATGAGCAGTATAATTATCATGGCAGAGACCTGCCCTAATACCTTGTATTTTATTTGCAGCCACTCCGGCTCCTACACCACTACCACAAATAAGTATACCTCTGTCAGCCTTTCCGTTCAGTATTTCCATGGATAATTTTAGAGCGAAGTCTGGATAATCTACGGGGTCTGTACTTTCCGTACCTATATTGATAATCTCATAACCCATCTCTTTTAAGTAAGGAATCAAATTCTTTTTCAATAAGAAACCCGCATGGTCAGAACCCACTACAATTTTCATATTTCACCTCTTTTATAAAGTATCTACCTTTTTAGAATCTTATACAAAATAATCCCAGATTTTCTATATACTCTTTTCATAGTGCTCTGGATTTGATTGGAGCTAACTTAATTATATCATTATATTCGTCAATATATATAAGGAAACGGCTTGTTTTTTGAAAGAGTTCATCCAGAGATTTCATTGTTTCTACTCCTTACGCTTTTACAATGCCTTCGATTTCTCTTCAATCGAGTTCAATAGAGAATTAAAAGATTCCTCAAATGCTTCCACTCCATCCTCTAACAATTTCCTGCAAACATCATTTATATCAATTCCTATACCTCTTAATTCATTAATAACCTTATGATATTCTAATGCATCACCAGTCAATGCTTCTTTAACAACTCCATGGTCCAAGAAGGCACTCAATGTATTCTCAGGCATGGTATTAACTGTGTTTTTTGCGATAAGTTCAGTTACGTATTTGATATCGCTATAAGTTGGATTTTTAGTGCTGGTAGAACCCCACAATACTCTCTGGACATTTGCTCCTTTCTCCTGTAATTTTCTGAAATCATCTCCATAAAAAATTTCTAAGTAACGCTCGTATATTAAAGCAGAGTTAGCTATTCCTGCCTTACCCTTTAGAGACTCGAGTTTACTTTTACTAGCCTTATCTTTCTCCTTTGATAATCTCTCTTCAATAAGATTATCAACAGATGTATCTTTTCTGCTAACAAAAACACTTGCAACAGAATGGACTTTGCTTAACTCTCCACCTTTCTGTAATAGCCCTTCTAAGCCCCTGAAATAGGCTTTGGTAGTTTCTTCATACTGTTGTAGAGAGAATATTAACGTTATATTAACATTTATACACTCTGAAATTAATTCTTCTACAGCGGGGAATCCTTCATCTGTAGACGGAACCTTAAACATAACATTTGGACGATTAACCTTTTCGTATAACCTCTTCCCCTCTTCTATTGTTTTTCTCGTATTGTATGCAAGTTTAGGATTAATTTCCAGACTTACATAGCCATCAAGTCCATTAGTTTTTTCATATACATCTTTAAAAATATCTGCAGCATCCCGAATATCTCTTACGGTTAAATCATCGTATATTTCAAGGATGGTTTTTCCCGATTTGTAAGCCTTTTCTATTTCTCTATCGTATTCTTGAGCTCCACTAACCGCTTTATTAAAAATGGAAGGATTTGAGGTCATCCCCCGTAGTCCCATATCAATCATACTTTTTAGTTTTCCTGTTTCAATTATAGAACGACTAATGTAATCCAACCATACACTTTGACCAAATTCTTCCAGTTTTAGAACTGTATTTTTTGACATTTCACCTCCTATTTTCTTTCATCCATTCTCTTGCAAGGGTTTCTGCACCAATAACAACAGCATGACTTACAAAAGAGGCCTTAACGACCTTCAGAGGTTTAACAGCAAGACCAAATGCGCTCTTTCTTATCACCCTTTCCACATTTTTAATCATTAATTGCTCTAGCTCTGCTATTTTCCGATTTACTTACATATGGAATATTTGAAATATACGGAAACATTTAATCCTTAAGTTTTTTGCTTATCTATTCTCACAAATCTCAACCCACCAACTCAAAACACTTAATCCATAATCCCTGCTTCTCTTAATATCTTCTACTCTAATCCCTATTCCTACTCCCATTCCCCCTCTCCTGTCCTCGTTCATATTCTAATATCTATCAAAAAAACTCTTTGAAATAGAGTCCACTGGTTTTATGCATTCAGGACTATTAATTTTAAACGAATTTACCTTCCGCGAAACTTCATAACCTTCCATTTCAGCTACATTATACGGTTTAAGAAGAGGCAATAGATCTTCTGGATTCTGTATTGCATTATCCAGCCAGAGTTTTCTTTTATCCTTTTCAATTATTGCTGGCATACGGTTATGAACCGGTCGTATCAATTCATTAGGTTCAGTAGTGATAATTGCACAGGTAGTTAATTCCTGACCATCCTTGGATTTCCATGTCTCGTATAATCCAGCAAAGCCAAAGGGTCTACCAGAGCGAAGATGAAAATACATTGGAATCTTTATATTTCCTTCTTTTCGCCATTCATAAAATCCATCAGCTACAACCAAACAACGCCGCTTTCTAAATGCACGTGCAAAGCTCCTCTTCTCTGAAACACTTTCAGCTCGAGCATTTATCATTCTATTGCCAATGGAAGGATCATCAGCCCAGAAAGGAATAAACCCCCAGCGAAACTTCTCCAGAAACTTCTTTCCATTTTTCACGATGCCTGGAACATCCTGACCCGGTGCAATGTTATAGTTAGGTTTAAAATTCCATTGTATTTCATCCAGACCAAATTCCTCTATTAGCATTGCAGTTTTACTCATAAAAACAAATCGCCCACACATAACATCTCCTTTCCGTCAATTTTAGATATTGAATTTAATATGTCAAGAAAAATTAGTTAATCGTTAAATAGTCAATTAGATGAATATTTAAATTTTCAGATAATCGAATAAAAATATGCTAAAGACTCAAATTTTAGAACCAAACCCTAAATCCTTACCCCCAAATCCCAACTCCTACCTTTTCTTCTTCTTATGTCTATCCCTCTTCACTGCTTTTTTTCTTCTATGTCTTTTTACTTTTTTTAATTTCCTTTTTCTACCACTTGGCATATTTTCCCCTTTTATTAGCTTAACTTGTTTATAATTTCAAAAGAAACATAAGGATTTATGAAAGTCTGTCAAGTTTAAATTTTATAATAGTTGGCCTGTTGGTATGTTTGTTGGTTGGTCAGTTTAATAGGATTACGGA
>SOIB01000032.1 GCA_004377355.1 Candidatus Stahliibacteriota bacterium
GGACTCGGCTTTATGAAAATGGGGGTGTGGAAGAGGAAGATTGTGTAGGGTGGATGATTTCCTCTAGATTGAGGATTTTTAAGGTGAGGAATCCCCCAATTATAACCACCAGATGATACGTAATGAATCGCCATAGAATTGTAAATATTCCAATCAGGTGCTTTGGAACAGATAAATAAAATAGAACAGTAAACCCCCCCTCAATTATTCCCTCTGCTCCTGGTGTAGGAAAGAAAAAGGCTGCGAATAGTAGAAAGACCTGACGTAATAAAGTGTCTAAATATGGAGCTTTAACGGATAGACTATGAAGAATTACCCATGCGATTGAATAGTTTGGTATATATACGATTATGGTAACTAAGAGAATTAATAATGAATAGAGTTTTTTATGCTTTACAAAGTAAAAGAAGCTTAACCTCATCCTACGGATCTCTTTGAAAATTCCAAATACAAACTTTGTCCACCTGGTTCTTTTTCCTTTTCTTAGAGTCATAGAGTAGAATAATTTTTTCAAAGGTTTGGGGTAGAAAAGAATCAAAGCTAAGAGTCCAAAAAGGAAAAGGTATGCAAAAATCGCATATTTTGACAGTATCTGCATTGACCGACCTTCATAAGTTGTCTGGAAGTAAGGAATCAGGAAAGGTGAGAGCAATATAAGTCCTGAAAAATAGAATAGAGCTCTAAGAAGCAAGGTAAGGGAAGCATGTCCTACCTTTAGTCCTGCTTTATTGAGTATATAGATTTGCAGAGGAAATCCTCCAGCCTGAAATGGCGTGACCGCAGATAGAAATGCACCGCAGAAGATTACCTGAAGCGAATAAACCATTGATATCCATTTCCCTGTTATTGCATGAACAATTAAACGTATACGGGTTGATTCAAAGACGATATACAGTATAAGTAATCCAAGGATGCCTGGTAAATAAAGGAAATTTACATTAGTGAATGCCTTCCATGTGTCTCTGGTTGCAGTAAATATAATAAGAATAGTTGCTGTTAATACAGCGAGTGCAATAAAGACTCTAAGACCAATAATTATTGGTCTACGAGTTGGTTTTTTAGTTTTTGAGGAAGAATTCTGGGTCATCCTCTAAAGCGTTCCCCACAACGATAATATCTGCGCCAGCTTTATGCTTTTCCTCTACTTCCTTAACACTTCTAATACCACCACCAACTATCAACGGAATATTTATGTAATTCTTCACTGACTCAATTAATTTATTATCAGGTGATTTTTGTGCACCGCTACCGGAGTCTAAATAAATCAATTTCATTCCAAGGAGTTCTGCTGCATATGCAATTGTTTTTGCTATTTCATGTTTATCCTGAGGTATTGGGCTTGTTCCGCTTATGAATTCCACCGTTGTTATTTTTCCACCATCGATAAGTAAGTATCCGGTTGGTATCACCTCAATATCAATTTTTTTTAGAATTGGTGATGCCTTTATTTGTTCCCCTATAAGAAACTCTGGATTTCGTCCACTTACAAGGGAGAGGAAGAGTATAGCATCTGCATCTTCTGATATCTGATTAGATGATCCAGGGAAGATAATTACTGGCAGAGATGAGTGAGTTTTTACTTCATGAACAAACTCATAAAAATTGCTTTCCCAGGTGGTGCTTCCACCTACAAATATGAAATCTATCCTGCTTTTTTCAAATATTTTTATTAGTTCTTTTACATTTTTTATATCACTTGAATCAGGATCAAGAAGGGCTGCAATGATTAGTTTATTTTTTTCTTTTTTCTCAAGAATATGCTTATATATTTTCATACTTTATTCACCACCACAGAGACAATCCTGGCAACCAGCTTTCCGCTTATAGCTTTCAGCTCAAAACTCACTTCAACTCCCTGGCTGTTGGCTTTTGGCTGTTAGCTGCCAGCCGTTTTCGACTATTGAACCCTTGAACCCTTTTATCCATTTCCTTTGTGTTCTTTGCTTGCCCCGTGTAAAAGAAATTCTTGAAGAATATTTATTATTACACTGGGGCTTGATTGTGGTTAGCATTTCTTTTTTTGGTGGGATTGATGTGCATTAGTTTTCATAACTTTACCTAAGATATTTCTTTAAAATTTTTGGAAAATCCGTTATAAGTTTTTCGATTCTTTCTACTTTATTACCACCACCTTCAGCCATAATAGTAGTTCCTCCACCACTACCACCTACAATTTGAGAAGCTTCTCTGGCTAATTCTCCAGCATTTAAACGCCTCTTAAGTTTGTTTCCTACAAATGTAATGACAAAGACAGAAGAACCTATCTTTGTTACCAAAAGTCCTGCACCGTCTAACAATTTATTCCTGAGTCTTTCTGATAGTTTTCTTAAGGTTTCCTTTGACCCATCTACAACTGCTGCAATATACTTCTGTCCATTAATAGTGGAAATACTTTTTAGTAATTTATTTAATTCTATCTCTACTAAGCGTTTTTCCATCCTTTCAATTTCTCTTCTCTGCACTTTAGTTAGTCTGAGTGTTTTCTCTAATCTAGTCGGGAGACTCCCACGGTCACTCTTCATCAGGAATTCAAGTTGCCCAATGAGTTGGTCTAATTTCTTTGTTTCCTTGTAAGCATAAAATCCAGTTACTCCTTCAATCCTTCTTATTCCGCTGGCTATCCCTGTTTCAGAGGTAATCTTAAAAAGACCCACCTCGATTGTATTGTCCAGGTGAGTTCCCCCGCATAACTCTCTGGAGAAGTCATTGATAGAAACCATTCTCACCATTTCTCCATATTGTTCATCAAAGAGTGCAACTGCTCCCCTTTTGATTGCCTTTTTATATGGTAGTACTTCTTTTTTTACCGAGAAACCATTGCTAATCACTCTGTTTACTTTCTCTTCGATTCTATCGATCTCTTCATTCTCGAGAGGTTTTGGATGTGTGAAATCGAAGCGAAAATGGTCCGGAGCGACAAGTGAACCTTCCTGTTTAACCCATTCACCAAGCGTTTCTCTTAGTACCTTATGTAGAATATGTGTGGTTGTATGATTCTTTTTTATTGCAAGTCGTCTATTTTTATCAATAATTGCATTGGTGGTCGATGGCTTAAATTTACCTTCTATCCTTCCTTTATGAATGTTTCCTAACCTTGAAGGTGTTGTGTCTTCTACAGTCATCTTCCATCCATCTCCGATTAACTCTCCTGTATCACCGACCTGTCCTCCTTCTTCAGCATAGAATGGGGTTCTCCTGAGTATTATTTCGTAATGGTCATCAACTTTTCTATAAGCTACTATTACACTGTCAATTTCCTCTTTTTCATAGCCTACAAAGCTGGTTTCTTCTTTAGAAAGTGTTTTCCATTTTACCTTCTCTTCAGTTTCAAATTCATGCTTTTCTCTTGCTCTCTCCTTTTGTTTCTTCATTTCTTTTTCAAAACCAGCTCTATCAACACCAAGCCCTCTTTCCTTAGCTAATTCTTCAGTTAAAGTAAGCGGGAAACCATATGTATCATATAATTTGAAAGCTTCTTCACCTTTGATTTTTTTCTTTTTACTTTTTCTTGTTTTCTCGATTATTTCATTCAAGATAGTAACCCCGGTACTCAACGTGCTTAGAAAATGTTCTTCTTCTGATTTTATTATTAAAGTAATATGTTCTATCTTCTCTTTGAGATATGGATATCGATTTTTCATTATTGAAATTACTTCCGGGACAAGACGATGAATGAATGGATAATCAATTCCTATTTCTCTTGCTTTTGTTAATGTTCTACGGAGGAGCCTGCGCAATACATATCCCCTTCCATCATTAGAAGGGTATACTCCATCTGCTATTGCAAATACTAAAGCCCGCGTATGATCTCCTATTATGTTAAATATTTGTTTGTTCTCTTTATAATTTCTTCCTGATATCTTTATAGTTTCCTCTATAATGGGGAAAAACAAGTCTGTTTCAAAAATAGAGGATTTACCTTGCATGATCATTGAAAGCCGTTCCAGTCCCATCCCTGTGTCTACTCCACGATTCTTTAGAGGAAGACGTTTATCTCCTTTCTGGTTAAATTGTGGGAATACCAGATTCCAAAATTCAATATATCTCTCACATTCTCCATCGAATATGCATTTATCAAATTTCCTTCCCAGGTCATAGAATATCTCTGTGTCTGGACCACAGGCTCCGGATCCTCCTGTAGGTTCCCAGAAGTTACCGGGATGCTTTATTATTCTATTTGAGGGGACTCCAATTGTATCATTCCAGATTTTATAACTCTCATCATCTTCCGGGTATACTGAAATATAGAGTTTTTCAGGGTCAATTTGTAAAATATCCAGAAGGAATTCCCAGGCCCACTCTATTGCCTCGGCTTTAAAATAATCTCCAAAGGAGAAGTTACCAAGCATTTCAAAGAATGTATCATGCCAGTATGTCTTTCCTACTTCACCTAAGTCAGATAGGCGAAGACATTTCTGGACAGATGTTGCTCTTGAATATTCAAGGGGGATCTCACCTGCCCATAAAGGCTTGAACTGAACCATCCCAGCTGAAGTAAAGAGCAAGGTTTTATCAGCTTTAGGTATGAGTGAGGAAGATTCAATTACTTTATGACCTTTCTTTTTGAAGAATTCAAGAAAGACCTTAGTTAGTTTGTCCGATTCCCACATAGGGAGATAATAATAAAGACTCTTTTGTTGTCAACTGCTTTAAATAACTCAAAGGTTAAGGAGCATAGTAGAAAGTCATTAATCCTTGACTATGAGTATACTTTGAATAGAAGACCAAAGAGGAGTAAGGATTAGATGTGTGAGATATAAGAAGAGCAAGGATTAAGGATTAATGTTGGGTTCAACTATAAAAGGTTTTATTTAATCCTTTAATCCTTATCACTTAATCCTAAACGATGGTTCTTGACTTAACGCTTTGTTTCCTGTATAGTTCGTCAAAGAGAATCATAGTTTATGTCAATTAAAATGTAGAGGTGTTAGATGCCGAGAAAAAAAGAAGTTACAATAGATAGCGCCCTTTATATAAATGGGAAATGGATAGACAAAGAAGAAAAAATTCTGGTAAAGAATCCATACAATGGGGAGGAAGTAGGGAGTGTGGCAATTGCAGAAAGTGAAGATGTTGAAAGTGCAATAAATGCAGCAAAGCAGGCTTTTATCGATTTCAAGAATTTTCCACTACACATTAGAGCAAAATACTTAAGAGAGATAGCGCAAAAGATAGAAGAAAAAAAAGACCTTATAACGAGGATACTCACACTTGAATCCGGTAAAGCAATCAGGTTTTCTCAAGGTGAAGTCGAGAGAGCGATATCAACCTTCAATTTTGCAAGCATTGAGGCTAATAAACTTTCCGGAAAGACAGTTCCAATGGATGCTGCTAAGGGGGGAGAGGGAAGGATGGGGTTTTATATTAGAGTTCCACTTGGACCAATAGCTGCAATTACACCTTTTAATTTTCCACTCAATCTGCCAGCCCATAAGATTGGTCCTGCAATAGCTGCTGGTGATACTATTGTATGGAAGCCATCATCAGAAACTCCATTAACAGCTGTACTACTCACGGAAATAATTGAGGAAATTGGAATCCCACCAGGGGTTTTGAACCTTGTTTTTGGTTCCGGGAGTAAAATAGGGGAGATGATTGCCAAACATCCTGATATAAAGCTTGTGAGTTTTACAGGAAGTGTTCCTGTTGGCAGGAGAATTCGTGAAATTTCAGGGATGAAGAAAACCTTACTAGAATTGGGCTCTAACTCAGCTCTTGTTGTGGATGAGGGAGTGGAGAATTTAAAAGAAGTGATTGACAGAGCAATAGTTGGTGCATATGCCAATTCTGGTCAGGTTTGCATATCAATTCAAAGAGTTTATGTTCATGAGTCTTTATTTGATGAATTTTCAAAACTCTTTGTAGATGAATCAAAGAAAATAAAAATTGGAGATCCAATGGATCCAGATGTCCTTTATGGTCCTATGATAACAGAAAAAGAGGCAGAAAGGGTAGAATTATGGGTCCGAAATGCAATAGATATGGGAGCAAAGCCGCTACTTTTAGGAAAGAGGGATGGTTCTATTGTTACACCTACAGTTCTTAGTGAAGTAACGGAGAAGATGGATGTACTGTCAAAGGAGGTTTTTGGACCAGTGGTCTCTATTATGCCTTTTAAGAGTTTTGATGATGCAATCAAAGAGGTTAATAATTCAATGTATGGTTTGAATGCTGGAATTTATACCCCCAAAATAGCTAATGCATTGAAAGCCATTAAGGAATGCGAAGTGGGAAGCGTTATTATTAATGACTACCCAACCTTCAGGGTTGATCAAATGCCTTATGGAGGAGTTAAGATGAGTGGTATGGGAAGAGAGGGACCACCCTTTGCAATAGAGGAATATACTGAGATTAAATTTGTATGTATGAGGTAAGAGCACCCACCCCTCTTTTTAATCTCTCGCAAAGAACGCAAAGACAGCAAAGAACGCAAAGATGTTAGTTGGTCAGTTAGACAGTTGGTCTGTTAGTGTGTTAATCAAGTATCGATCATCCAGTACCTGATCTCTTACTTACCCTTACCACATAATCTGTACCA
>SOIB01000123.1 GCA_004377355.1 Candidatus Stahliibacteriota bacterium
GTTGTGGGCTATGGGTATGCTAAAAAAGATATTGAAATACCCCTAGAGGGGGGTTTGGAAATCTTACAGCCCCCCCACCAACAAGAACAAGGGGAAGAAGAAGAGGAAGAGAAAGAACAAGAGGAAGAAGAATACACATACGCCTTTTCGTTGAAAAAGCTAACTGCCTATGATAATCTTTCAGAAGAATACAAAACAAATCTTTATGGTGCTTGTATGTTAGTCGATGGAAAAGAAAGTCGATATGATGATTTTATCATTTCTCTTAGAAGCAACGGGTACAAATATAAAAACTTTCCTCTTGCTTATATGAATTGGGATAAAGAAAGGGCATACAAGAAATTCACTACAGAGCCTGAACCGAAATTTGGTGAAGATTGGCAACGTGTGATACTTGATGGCGGTGGTATATTGGCAATAAATATAAAAACATACGAAACTAAAAGAGGAGAAATGACATGAATATATATGACACAGAGGAAGTAATGATAGGCAATTATTTTAAAATTAATTATCTATTGTCCAGACAGCTTATTATAATATTTGATATTTTTAATCAAAGAATACTCGATGCCACACTGCAAGATTTAAGCGAAACCATTTTGGAAACATCGCACCATTTTGAAAACAAGATAGCCTATAGTTATGATGATATTCCTATGGGTTGGCATTATTATATTAGTCAATCAGAGCGTCATACCAACTATAAAGATTTTATAAATTGGTTCTTTAGATATAATCAGCAACCCAAAGATTATTTAATATCTGGGATAATGAAACATAGATCAGAGAAGCGTAATCCTATCAAGGAAGATAGAACAGCGACAAGCACTGAATACGGTGGCGTTCCAATAGAGATAGACAACGGAAATGGATATAAGCCACATGGCTTCACAAAAAGGTTTTAGAGTGAAATCAAAATACGAGTCCTTAACATCAGGACAGCAACAAACCAAACACTTGATAGAAAATGCAATTAAAGGATAAGAGATGGATAGGGAAGAATTATTAAAAATAGCCAAACCAATACTATTCAATACCGAAATGGTTAAAGCTATTCTGGATAGACGTAAGACGCAGACTCGAAGAATTGTAAAGACATTTCAACTAGGAGAAGAAAAGATGAGTATAGTTTATCTTGAATTTGAAGATAGACCATGCTTAAAAGTGGCATATCCTGACGGCAACTACAGATTAGAAAAAGTATCTCTTGCAAAAGGCGATATTCTCTATGTGAGAGAGACGTTTACAAAAGGGAAAAAAGAGACTCTTCACCCTGAAAAATATTGGTATATTAGAAATGATTTAGGTGATGATTTACACTATAAAGCAGACTGCGATGAGTGGTTTACGGATCAAGATAGTATCTGTAAATGGAAGCCCCTAATCCACATGCCAAAAGCATACACACGTATCTTCTTAAAAGTGACTGATGTTAGGGTTGAGAGATTGCAGGATATACATGAGTATGATTGTATTGATGAGGGCATAAATACCGATACAGAAAGATTTGAGATAATGTCTAATCAGCAAATAGAGGGGTATCCAAATAATCTTATAAAAAACAGCCCAGAGATTACACTTTTTAAAGAACTTTGGAACTCCACATCAAAAGACGGCTACAAGTGGGAAGATAACCCTTATGTGTTTGTGTATGAGTTTGAGAGGATAACATCATGAATAAATCAAAATACGAGTCCTTAACATCAGGGCAGCAACGTTTGAAGAGATTAATGGGAGGTGTGGGGTGATAGATTTACATCATGGAGACTGTTTAGAGGTTATGGATAAACTTATATCAGCAGAAATAAAAATAGACCTAATTGTAACAGATCCGCCTTATGATATTAAGAATACTAAAGCAGGAGGAAAATCAGAACTTGCTAAAAGTATGCAGGGGATGAATAATGAGATACTAGAGGCAGGAATAACTAAAGGCTTTGATTATATCGCTGTACTTGATAAAATGGTTCAATTACAAGATAAAATAAATATGTATA
>SOIB01000009.1 GCA_004377355.1 Candidatus Stahliibacteriota bacterium
ACAGGATACAGTAATGGTTACATTTCCCAATTCGGGGGGCACTAATCCTCGTATAAGATACAGGGTTACTTATAATCATGGAACTAACTGGGCTTCGGGGACAATATACGATAGCACAGCAATTGCATATGTATGCGATATAACAGGCAGAAACGGAGATGGATTTGGTGTTGTTTTCCAGACATCTGGTAATGCTGCAGAGGGTTTCTACAGGCACAGAACCTATCATTATACTCCATGGACCACACGGGAGGAATTTGCGGACAGTGTAACTCGCTACAATGTCAAACCTGCAATAGAACGTGTTGCAAGTGGTGTTTATGGAATTATTTACGTCAATTATCCTCATGAGTTTGCATACTTTGATAGAACCGACTGGATTAGTGGTATTGACGAAGAAACCCCTGACCTGGATGGAAAAATTGCCAGACTCATCGGTAATAGTCCTAATCCGTTTAATCAAAATACAACTATAAGGTATCTATTAGCAAACACAGAGAAAGTTTCTTTGAAGATATATGATATCTCTGGAAAACTTATAAAGACACTTATTGAAGATTATAGAGGTCCTGGCGAGCATTCAATTACATGGTATGGAAGGGATAATAAGGGAAACCAGGTACCGAGTGGAGTATATTTCGCAAGACTTAGCGTTGGCGATTTTGCAGAATCAAAGAAAATGATATTTATTAAATAAGATTAGCTAACAATCTCTTTAACGTAGCAAAGAGGCCGCATAAGCGGCCTCTTTATTTTTTCTGAGTCGATTATTTATAATTTGTCCTTTTACCGCAGAAAAAGTCAATTTGCTCTATTGAAAAATGTAAAATGAAAATTGTAAAATGAAAAATTTATAATAGTTTGAAGTATTGTAGTATTTTGCGCTTTGCATTTTGTATTCTTCATTTTGCAATGAAGTTAACGTAGTTAACTGTCAACCCTTGACCCCTCGAAACCTTGAAACCTTTTATTTAGTTCTTTCTTTCTTCTTTTTCTTTACCCTGGAAGGTGGATACTTACTAAGCTTTTCTGCCATCTCTTTAAGTCGTTTGTCAATACGATAATTGAGAGTATTTTTTCTAAATGTTCCATCAGCCTTCTTTTTACCAGCCTTAACCCCAGTTAGGACTTCAATCCCTTCATCAATTGTCCGCGCAGGATAAATGTGGAACTTACCTTCCTTTACAGCTTTCACCACTTCCTCTTTCAACATTAAATTCTGAGAGTTACTCTTAGGAATTATCACTCCCTGACTTCCATTTAAACCCTTTGCTTTACAAACCTCAAAGAAACCTTCAATCTTTTGGTTTACTCCACCTATAGCCTGAATTTCACCCTTCTGATTAACCGAGCCGGTTACAGCGATTCCCGATCTTACTGGAAGATTGGAAAGTGCAGAGAGTATGGCATAAAGCTCAGTGCTTGAAGCACTATCTCCCTCAATTTCTCCATAGCTCTGTTCGAAAACTAATCGTGCTGATAGACTTAATGGCTTATCCTGAGAGTATTTCTCTGCAAGGTAACCACTCAGAATCATAACACCCTTTGTATGTATCTTTCCTCCCAGTTTAGATTCCCTTTCTATATCGATGATGCCTTCTCCGCCCATACCTATACTTGCAGTAACCCTTGAAGGTCTACCAAAGGAGAAGTCACCCAGGTCGATTATTGAAAGACCATTTACCTGACCAACAGCTTCTCCTTCTGTGTCAATAAGAATGATACCGCGTTTAATCATCTCCTCTATCTTCTCTTGAATAAGATTTGAACGATATATCCTCTCTTCAATGGCCTTCATTACATGAGAAGCTTTTACATATTTAGATTTATCTTGATTAGCATAGAAATTTGCTTCTCTTATAATGTCTGCTACTACCCCAAATTTTGTCGATAGTTTTTCCTGGTCCTCAGCTAACCTTGAGCTAAACTCAAGTATTTTGGAAATTGCAGACCTGTCAAAATGCTTTAGTCCTTCTTTTTCGCAAACAGTGCAAATAAAAGAAGAATAACTCTTCACGTTCTCTTCTGTTCGACTCATAGTTGTGTCAAAGTCCGCCTTAACTTTATAAAGTTCACGGAAGTCCTTATCTAAAACATAGGCTAAATGGTAAATATATGGACTCCCTAAAAGAACTACTTTTACATTAAGGGGGATCGGTTCTGGTCTTAATCCCTTTGTTGATATGAATCCAAGGCGTTCAGCTAAATCTTCAATTACAATCTCTTCATTCATTAAAGCCCTCTTTAAGCTATCCCAGGAGAAGATATTTCGAAGTAACTCTTCGACTGGAATCACCAGATATCCACCATTGGCTTTGTGGAGAGAACCCGGTCGAATCATGGTAAAGTCAGTGCTTAATACACCAAATTGTGCTTCTTTTTCAATTCTACCAAAAAGGTTGTGGTAGGTTGGATTGTGTTCTATGACAACAGGACCACCTAAAATAGTTGAGTTATCTATTATTGCGTTAACCTCATATTTTCTGAAAGGAATCTCCCTTACTAAAGGGTCAGAAATCGGGCTGGAAGGACCTTTAGCCTCCAAAAACTGAGGAATATTATCCAGGATATCCTGCTCTACTTCCTCCAAATATGCAACAACAGCAGGATTATCTTTGTATTTCTCTTGGATTATATACACAAGATGACCAATGGAGTAACTGGCAACCTGTCGATTTAATTTATCGACTCCTTCTTTTCTCTTCTCTTCTAATTCGCTCACCTGCCTCATTGCACTTCTTAATTCAGATTTTAATTCTCCTCGTTTTTTATCGATATCTTCTCTTTCTCTTGCACCAAGAGATATGAATTCCTGATCACTCATTGGCTTTCCGTCAACCACTGGAACAATGAAAAGACCAATAGGAGTCTTCTGGATTGAAAATCCTTCCTTCTGGGTACTCTCGTTGAGTTCATTAAGAATTTTCTTTCTTTCTTCATCTAAAACTCTAACTGTTTCATCTCTTTTCTTTGCATATTCATCACTCTGAAATGCTTCAGGAAGAATCCTTCGAGCTTCACCAATAAGATGTTTCATATCCTTCTGGAAGGCTTTACCTTTTCCTGGTGGGAGTTTTAGAACTTTTGGTTCATATGTGTTTTCGAAGTTATTCACATAGCACCAATCATTTGGTACAGTTTTCGTTTTAGCTAACTCATCCAGGAAATTTTTTACAGCGGTTTCTTTTCCGGTTCCTGGTGCACCAGCTACATATATATTAAACCCATTGTTAGAAATATACAAACCAAAATTCAAAGCCTTCAGGGCTCTATCCTGACCAATAATTCCTTTGAGAAGCTCTAATGTCTCTGTAGTTTTACAACCTAGAATAGACGCATCAAATTCCTTTCTTATCATTTCAGGTGTAAGTTCTTCTATCATAAATCCTCCCTTCTTTTCACAGTGTAGAGACTTTATGTATTAATCCTTTTATTATTTCTGTTCCAAAAACATTTATTGTAATAATTTAACAAAGCTTGCCATTTAATTATACTTTATTAGATATATTTCTAAATTTTCAATTAATGTCAAGGGGCTTTTGTTTTAGTTATCATTTCCATAATATGAAAAATATAAAGCAGAGTTACCGTTGACTATTCTTTAACCAGATATATAATTGACCAAAAATAATAATTGAATACTAGCCAAGGATACTTATGAAGATTAGAACAATTACTGCAGGTATCAAACTTTCAAATCCAATGAAAGATTCCAAAGTAACTAACATTATAGATTTCCTAAAAAAAGCAAGAGAAAGATTTGAATCATTCGGTTCAGTAGTACAGAGTGTTAGAATGAGTACACAACCATGGAATGAATACACTAAAAGATTGGATAATGAAGAGATAATTGAGAATATATGTCAATTAGAAAATCTCTGTAAGGAAAATGAGATCGACTTTATAAGTATAGGCACAACAAATAAATTAGATTCCATTGATATCATACCTGAAATTATAAAAGAAACTTCAATAACATCATGTTCAGTAACTATTAACAATAAAGAAAATGGTACAGACTTTGATTCAATAAATAAAAGTGCTGAGGTAATATTTGAAATCTCCAGGACAACAGATAAAGGCATTGGCAACTTTAACTTTGCTGGAATTATAAATTGCCCTCCTGATATACCTTTCTTCCCGGCTTCATACCATAAGGGCAAGCCTTGTTTTTCTATAGGAACCGAGAGCGGAGATTTAATTGTAAAAGCATTTTCCACCTCAAAAAATTTTAAAGAAGCAAAGAAGAACCTCAGGCAGATTTTCCAGGTAAATTTCAGGGAAATTGAAAAGATTTCAAAATCCCTGGGAAATGCAAATGGAATTTCATTTAAAGGCATAGATCTATCCCCCGCTCCATCTTTACTGGAAGAAGAAAGCATTGCATTTGCTTTTGAGATGTTGCTTGGAGATAAGTTTGGAGCTCCTGGTACTCTGGCAATCGCAGAAATGATTACTGGTGTACTAAAGTGTCTGGATATAAAAAGATGTGGTTACTCTGGATTGATGCTTCCAATTCTTGAAGATGCAGGGTTGTCCAAGAGATATAAAGAGAAGACATTTAATATCGGTAACCTTTTAGAATACTCCACTGTATGCGGCACAGGACTTGATTGTATTCCACTCCCCGGAGATATCTCTATAAAAGAGATTGCAGGTATACTTCTGGATGTTGTAACTCTATCAAATAAACTATCAAAGCCACTTTCAGCAAGACTCCTACCCTATCCTGGAAAGAAAGCAGGAGATATGACAGATTTTAAATCACCTTATCTTGTGGATACCATGATAAGAAATGTATCTCATAACTAGATGAATATAGATAAAATCCAGTTCAATCATATAGCAATAGAAGAGATAAAAAGAGTCTATGAGAATTTTAAAAAAGAAATTGAAGAAAAACTCAAAGAATTCAGAGAATTAGGAAAGAACGGAAGCAAAATGGAAATATTCAAAGAACTCGCATTCTGCCTCCTGACCCCTCAATCCAGAGCAACAATTTGCTGGAAAGTTGTAGAGAATATGATAAACAATGATACTCTTTTTAATGGAGACGCAAAAGAACTATTAAAAAGCTTGCAGGGGGTTAGATTCAAATACAAAAAGTCTTATTATTTAGTAAGTGCAAGAGAAAAGTTTTTCAACGAAGGAAACCCTATATATTACTACATAAAAAATAATGAAGACCCATATAAATTACGAGATTATATCATAAAAAACATAAAGGGACTCGGATATAAAGAAGCAAGCCATTTCTTAAGAAATATCGGGCTTGGAAGTGAACTTGCAATACTTGACCGACATATATTAAAAAACTTAAGAAAACTTGGAATTATTGATGAATTAACAAAAGGTTTCAATGAAAAAACATATAAAGAAATTGAGAAAAAAATTAAAGAATTTTCAAAAGATATCAAAATACCTATGGACCATTTAGACCTTACCCTCTGGGCAAAAGAAACTGGAGAAGTATTTAAGTAAATAAATTGTAAAAATTTCATATTTGAACCCTTTACAAATTAATTTTTTTTATTATATTATAGAATAAATCGAGGGAGGTTTTAAAGAATAATGAAAAAATTATATGAATTTCTTGAGGAAAGGGGGATTAGTCCTACAATTCAACGTTTAAAAATACTCAAATACATCGAGGAAAATTTAAAACATCCCACAGTTGACATGATTTACCAGGAGATTTCCAAAGAGATACCAACCCTGTCAAAGACCACGATCTATAACACTATGAATCTATTTGTTGAAAAGGGTATTGTATCGGAACTCTGCGTCGGAGAAGGTGAGGTGAGGTACGAGATAAATCTAGCGCCCCATGCTCATTTCAGATGCACTGAATGTGGAAATATTTTTGATGTTGAGTTAGACCTTAAAATCTTCAAAATTAAAAAAGTGGATGGAAATCAAATTATGCATACTTCTGTTTATTTCACAGGTAAATGCAGCGAATGCTTAAAAAAGAAAGGAATGATTAATGAATGAAGAAGCCCTATATAAATTAAACTATGGAATGTATATAATTACATCAAAAAGTAACAATAAAATTAATGGTCAGATGGCTAATACTGTTTTTCAGGTTACCGCGGAACCTCCAAAAATTGCAGTTGCAATTAATAAAAAGAATTTTACCCATGAATTAATATTAAAGAGTAGAATTTTCGCAGTATCTATACTGGGAACAAAAGCTAATTTGAAATTTATTGGACCCTTTGGTTTTAAATGTGGAAGAGATATTGATAAGTTTGAAGGAGTAAATTATAAAATTGGTAAAACAGGTGCACCTATAGTCCTCGATTATACAGTTGCGTATTTAGAAGCAGAGGTCGAAGAAACTATAGATGTCGGAACTCATACATTATTTGTTGGAAAGGTAGTTGATGGCGACTTAATTGATAAAGGTGAACCCATGACATATGAATATTATCACCAGGAGATAAAGGGAAAAGAACCAGAAACTGCACC
>SOIB01000053.1 GCA_004377355.1 Candidatus Stahliibacteriota bacterium
TAAATTCGGGAACGAAAATACTCTAAGAGAAGATGATCTTGTAAAGATGAGTGTAATGAAGACAGAACAGATTATTAAGAAACTGGGCAAGACTCCAACTTTATTAAAGAAGGGGGTCTCTTGAGAGGTTTATTGATTATTCCTATAATAATACCTTTTATCGCAGGTTTAGTTACATTTATGATACCTCGATTGAAGAGGATAAAACAACTTATTACTATTGCTGTAACTACTTATCTTTTATACTATGCAATCCGTTTATTCTTGTTACCTGAGATTATAGAATATTATTTCTCTATTAATTTTCTTAGATACAGGGCAGATTTCATTCTTAAAGCAGATCACTTTAGTAGCCTTCTTGTGCTATTTACATATCTATTTGGATTCCTTATTTCAATCTATATTGTTCGTTCACGTGATTGGGTTCGTAGTGGAGATAATCAATATCTAACCTATTTTCTCTGGACCCTTGCTGGTGTCAGCGGTATCTTTTTATCAGCCAATCTTTTCTTCCTCCTTATCTTCTGGGAGATGGTTACTGCTATATTCTTCTTATTTATAAATCTTGGAAAGGGGAAACTAACAGCAGAGTCGGCAAGGAAGACATATGTGATTCTTGGACTTACCGATGCAGCTTTTCTATTTTGTGTTGCATTTATCTGGGTAAAATATAATACACTTAATATCGATGCAATCAATATTGATGCCACAACCGGGGTAATACAAAAGGTTGTATTCTTCTTGCTTATTGCTACATCTTTTGCAAAAGCTGGAGCACTACCTCTACATACATGGATCCCCTCAATTTCAAAGAATGCTCCTATATCCGTTATGGCACTCATTCCTGCATCCCTTGATAAACTAATGGGAATTTATCTTCTTTCTTTGGTAATGCTCAAACTATTTAATATTCCATTCCTGTTTAATATTATTGTTATGTTGATAGGCGCATTAACTATAATAATAGCTGGTTTTATGGCTCTTATACAGAATAATCTAAGAAAATTGCTTGCATTTTCTGCAGTAAGCCAGGTGGGATACATGATACTCGGTATTGCATCTGGAACAATTGTAGGAGTAATAGGTGGATTATTCCATATGTTAAACCATGCTATTTACGAAAGTGGACTATTTTTATGCGCAGGTGCGGTTGAAAAAGAAACAGGGACTGTTGAATTGGAGAAACTTGGAGGACTCTATAAGAAAATGCCATTAGTATTAATTGGTAATATACTACTTGCCCTTGCGATAGCTGGGGTCCCTCCACTTAATGGATTTACCTCAAAATGGATGGTATATCAGGGACTTCTTCAGGCTGGTCAACCCGTATTCTTTGTTTTTGCAATCTTTGGAAGTGCTCTAACGTTGGCTTATTTCTTGAAGGTAATATATTCTATATATTTTGGTGGCGAATCAATTGTTTTCCAAACTACAAGAAAGCCTTCCTATCTAATGAGTATACCAATACTAATCCTGGCCTTTCTCTGTCTTATCTTTGGTATATTTTCAAGTTTACCGGTTAGTAAATTCTTTATACCTATTGATTTTAAAATTCTGGAAGGAGTACAGCCTATTGAACTTCTGGGAAATTTAAGCTTTGTAAATACATTTTGGAATCCGTCACTGGCAACCACAGCAATCATCATCGGGTTTATTATTGGTATTATAATGTATTTTATTGGAAAGGCGTTCAAATATCGTGAACAACCTATATACACAGGTGGAGAGAGGTTTGAACTGGAAGAAAGAAGGGTTCCTGGAACAGATTTATTTCTTACTATTCTGGAACTGCCTTTCATTGGACAATACTTAAAAGACAGGGATAAAGGAAACTATGATGGTTATAACATAGTGAAAAATATTGGCTGGGAAGCTATAGTTAAGAAACTCAAAAACATGCACAATGGAATACTATCCACCTATCTATCCTGGTGTATATTAGGTTTTATGATAATTATGTTCGTTCTTATGAGCAGGTAGGAGAGTGTTATGGAAAATTTGATTATACTGCATATACTACTTGTCTTTATGATAATTGGAGCTATAATCACAATTGAGATAAGGAATATGCTCTCCGCAGTTATTGCTGTGGGAGCTGTCGGTTTTATGTTATCAGTTCAGTTCCTGTTTCTTGGAGCTCCTGATATAGCAATAACTCAGGTTATTGTAGAAATCCTATCGCTAATTATTTTAATACGTGCTACCATAAATGTGGATAATGTCGCAATAGAAAGAAAAGAAGAAATTATCTTCTCCAATAGAATAACTCTTATCTTCATAGGAGTAATACTTATATTTGCATGGACTGCATTCCATGCACTTCCAACATTCGGAGAGCCCAGCATGCGGGTTTCCCAGTTTTATCTTATCCATGGATTACAAGAAGTGGGCGCAACCAATTTTGTGACCTCAGTAATATTAGATTTCAGGGCTTATGATACTTTTGGAGAAGCAGTGGTTCTATTTACTTCAATAAGCGGTGCTTTTGCAATACTACGGCGATGGAAGAAAGAGCAACATAAAGATTTCCTTAGAATAGATAGGGAGCACTAAGATGGATAAGCATACTGGAATGACTCTAATAGTAAAAATGATAACCCAGGTTATGATAGGTTTCCTGCTTGTATTTGGTGCTTATATTGTACTTTATGGACATATTACACCTGGAGGAGGATTTCCTGGTGGTGTTATGATTGCTCTGGCCTATATCCTCTTAACTCTTGCTTACGGAAGAAAAGTTGTGGAAAGCAAGATATCTGGTGTAGCTGCTTCAATAGTGGACGATTTGGGAGCATTGTTATTCTGGTTAGTGGGTATTATAGGTCTATACATCGGGGGAAGATATTTCTATAATTTCCTGGGGAAGGGTGAACCTTTTAATATATTCTCAGCTGGCACGATAATAATTAGTAATATTGGGATAACACTTAAGGTTGGTATGAGCTTATATGCTATCTTCTTAGCTCTTGCTATACTCCAAAGGGTTGTGACTGAGGAGGAACCAAAGGAGGAGGGAGAATGACTCTTTACATGCTTAATTTCTCTCTAATGATGGTAGGAATGTATGCTCTGATAGTCAAGAGGCATATTGTAAAGAAAATTTTGGGCATAGCGATTATGGAATACGCAGTTAATCACTTTCTTATACTTATTGGTTTCAAGAAAGCTGGTGTTGCTCCGATTCTTACAAAAGACATGGATCTTGCCACCTTCATCCAAACAGCCGTTGATCCACTGCCACAGGCACTGGTTCTTACATCAATCGTTATTGGTCTTGGGACGCTTGCTCTAATGGTGGCCATAGCGATTCGACTATATGAACGATATGGAACATTTGATATGCATGAGATAAATAGGCTCCGGGGTTAGTAATGGATAAAGTTCTTCCTTTCTTTGTTGCAATTCCCATATTCAGCGCAATTTTCATGCTACTTATTGGTAAATGGGAAAAGAAAATATTCCCCAGGATTTGGTCTATAATTACCACTGCAACACTGGTCTTTTTAATCTCTCTAATATGGGAGAAAGGAACAATTATACACGTAATGGGTGGATGGAGACCTCCTTATGGAATAATTATGATAAAAGACCATCTATCTTTGCTTATGCTCATTATTGTTAATGTAGTTGCATTTCTTTCGATCATATATTCATATTCCTACATTACAAAGTACGAGGATTATCTCAGATTCTTTTCTCTATTCATGCTTATGTTAGCCGGTATGAATGGAGTGGTTCTTTCCGGTGACATCTTCAATCTATTTGTTTTTCTTGAGATTGCTTCACTTGCATCCTATGCACTGGTTGGTTATGGAGTTGGTGCAGAGGAACTTGAAGCTTCCTTTAAGTATCTCATTCTTGGAGCTTTTGCCTCACTACTTATACTGTTCGGGATTGGAATAATTTATTCTGTGACCGGGTCCGTAAATATGGCTGATATTGCAAGGTTTCTCATTAACAATTCCGGTAATAAAGCTGTATTGATGGCAACCGGACTCTTCCTTTTTGGCTTTGGATTAAAGGCAGGTCTTGTTCCCTTCCATGCCTGGCTTCCCGATGCCCATTCATCTGCACCGGCACCTATTTCCGCTATGCTTTCTGGAGTTTTAATCAAAGTCCTTGGTATCTACGCTCTCATGAGGGTGTTTTATCATGTTATTGGAGTATCCGAGCTTATTCTAAATATCTTTCTCGTCATTGGCAGTCTATCTATGGTGGTGGGTGCTTTAATGGGCTTTGGTCAGGACGATATAAAACGACTCTTTGCATTTTCGTCGATAAGCCAGATGGGGTATGTTATGGTAGGAATAGGACTGGGTACACCACTGGGTATAATCGGAGCGCTATTCCATCTTTTGAACCATGCGGGGTTTAAATCTCTTATGTTCCTCTCATCTGGTGCTATAGAGGATGAGACTGGAACCAGAAGTCTTTCTGAGTTAGGGGGTTTAAGGCAAAAGATGCCTGTGACATCCGCTTCATCTGTGGTCGGAGCTCTATCTATTTCCGGTGTTCCTCCATTTAACGGATTCTGGAGTAAGTTGATAATCCTTATTGCTGCACTTAAAGTAGGAAATATTTGGGTTTCTGTTATTATTGTTCTTACTGCATTCTTTACACTCAGCTATTATCTTAGATTCCAGAAGAACGCGATCTTTGGAGACATAGGAAAGAAGGTTGAAGGGGCTCGAGAGGTTCCAATACCAATGGTAGTTCCATTAGTTTTATTAGCAATTATCTGTCTTCTAGTCGGAATCTTCAACCATTCGATTATCAGTAACATTATAATACCTGCACAGGAAACCCTACTTGATAGGAGTGGATATATCCTATCAGTCCTTGGGAATTTGTAGGAGGGTAGATGAAGAAGAAATTGACTCAGTTCACAGCCTATTTCATCATCTGGTTGCTCCTTACATGGTCACTGCACTTTCAGGAGGTTATGGTGGGTATTGTAGTTGCGCTAATTGCAACAGCACTCACCAGAGATCTCTTCCCGGATGAAATGATAAAGTTCCTGAATCCAGTTCGTCTCTTATGGGCAATATTTTATATCTTATATCTTATTTTTTACATTATACTTGCCAACTTTGATGTAGCATATCGTGTGTTAAATCCAAGTTTACCTATAGCTCCAGGCATAGTTAAGGTAAAAACAGGGCTAAAAAGTGAATTGGCTAAGACTTTCTTAGCGAATTCAATCACACTTACACCGGGAACACTAACTGTTGAAGTAGTCGAAGACAACTATTATATTCACTGGATATACATATCGACCGAAGACCCCAAGAGGCAAAAGCAAATTATAATAGATAGATTTGAATGGATACTTAGGAGGATATTCGAATGATTACTTTCTTCTTTATCCTAATTATTATAGGTTCCTTTATGTGTCTTTACAGAATAATGGTAGGACCGACCCCCCCTGACAGGATGGTAGCCATTGATATCCTTGGAATTTTAGTAGTTGGTATTTGCTCACTCTACGCTGTACAAACAGGGAAAGATTTTTATCTATATATAGCTATTTCCTGGGCAATATTAGCATTTGTGGGAACGTTGGCTCTTGCCAAATTCCTCGAAGGTAGGAGTTTTGATGAGTAATCCAGTTGCAATCTTCTTAATAACTGTGGGGGTGATATTCGACCTGCTTGGTTGTCTGGGATTGATAAGGTTACCTGATGTATATAACAGGCTGCAGGCTGCAACAAAGTCGGTTACTCTTGGAACATGTATGATTCTCTTTGGAACATTCCTTGAGTTTGGATTCACTTCAGGTGGGATTAAAGCACTTATTTGTTTAATCTTTGTCTTGCTCACTTCCCCAACTGCTGCTCATGCACTGGCAAGAGGTTCACATATAAGTGGTTTTAAACTCTGGGAGGGGAGTAAAATGGACAAACTCGAAGAAGATAAGGGGAAATAGATGGCAATTAGAAGACCGAAGATAAGGGAATTAGGCGAGGCAATAAGAGCAATTGTTAAGGGTCCATTTACTACTAAGTTTCCTTTTGAAAAGCCTGAGATAATACCAGAGTTTCGGGGTTTCCCGAAATTTGTCGAAGAAGAGTGCATCAGGTGTGGTGCTTGTGCTGAGGTTTGTCCTGCTGATGTGATTCTTGTGGAAGAGATAGAAAAGGATGGTAAGTTGTTCAGGCGACTTCGTTTTAGATATGACATCTGTCAACTTTGTGGACAGTGTGGTACTCTTTGCACAACAGGAGTGGGTATTGAGTTTACAAATGAATATGCAAAGAACACATTAGATAGGAGCGAAGCAATTAATGAGATTGAAGATGAAATAGTCCTCTGTGAGAAGTGCGGAGAACCTATAACGACAAAAAAACATCTGAGTTGGATTTCTGACAAAATAGGTGAGAAGGCTTACGCAAATCCAACACTCTTACTTATTAAAATGAGAGAAGCAGGGATAGTAGCTGAGGATAAGGATTTGGAAGAACCG
>SOIB01000102.1 GCA_004377355.1 Candidatus Stahliibacteriota bacterium
TTAATTCATAGAAGCTATAGTTTCTCGCAAAGCTCGCAAAGAAAATGATAAATGCATGTCTCTTGCTCTTCTTTCGCATAAAAGAATTTCAGGGAATTTGTAATTTGTAAGACTGACCCCTTCGATCGTGACATTATATCATAATCGACTATATGCTTCAAACATCATTTTACCAATTGTTGAATAAAGAGCTAGAATAGGTGTAACTATTTCGTTTATATATTCAGGAGGAAAGATATATGGATAAAGAAAAACTTATAGGTACCTGGAAATTTAAATCAATGAAAGTAGAAACCGAAAAAGGTGAAGTAATTTATCCATATGGAGAAAATCTGTTTGGTATGCTGATCTATACCCCTAGTGGTCATATGTCTGTGTTACTTATGAATCCTGAACGAGAAAAATTTGCTTCGGATGACCCCTTGGGTGGAACAACTGATGAGATTAAATCTGCTTACGGGGGATTTGATGCATACTGTGGTACCTACAGTGTAGATGAAGAAAAGGGAACAGTTACTCATCATGTGGAAGGGAGCAAATTCCCCAACTGGATTGGTACAAACCAGGTAAGATATTTTGAGTTTTCAGATAATAAATTATTACTTTACGCTACTTTAAAGATTAAGGGTGAGCAATGGAAATTTGAAGGTATTTTGAAACACTTATGAGGATACTAAACACCCTCCGAATGGTTAATTGAATTAGAAGCTTATTTTAATTTGATGATTAATAATTTTTTAAAATTAAAGAAAGGAGATAAAGATGATACGAATTGGTCGATATTGTTTCATTTCGGAAAGGCAACAAGATACGGTTGCACATCTCCTCATCCAACTGTTTCAAATACACTGTCAACCTTAGCGACGGTGATCCTATGTACGTTGAAAGAGAAGGTCTTGTCGCAACTAACTCCCTCTATCACGATGCTGCACGTCCATCAATGCTTTTACTTCCAGCCCACATCCTTGCCACCTTTAATTTACCACAAAAGGCACAGAGGTCACAGAGAAAAACACAGGAAATAAAACATTTGATAAAAAAGGCGGCACAGAGGATACAGAGAGCACTGAGGGTTATTAAGTATGTTTTTATATGTGCAAATAAGGGTGTAATTTCCAGAGTGTGTGGGGGACTTTGCGCTCTTTAAAAGGTCTCTATGTTCTCAATAATAAAAAAATATAAGAATGATCCCTTCTTTGTGTGTTTTGTATCTTTGTGGCGAGTATTCTTCTTTAGGTGTGTAACTATATGGTTTAGTATTTAAATAAAAGATGAAATGGTGCTTGACATTGAAAATTTATTTTGTATATAGAATATATTTTTTATCACGAAAATAGATTTTGGGATAAGAGGGTTTTTCGTAATGTGTAATGTAGTAAAATCACCGATGTTTAACTTTTTATCAAATTTAGTTACCGAATTATATTAAAGGAGGTACTTAATAATGAAGATAGTTGGATATCTTGAAGGGACAGATTCACTTTTACTAACAAAGTTAGCCTCACAAGGTATAGGGGTTCTACCTCTTGGCAATGGTGCCGATAACCATGGAAAGTATATCGGACTCATCACCAAAGCGGACAATATTGGCATAGTAGTGGGGTATGTCCACAAGGTGTTACCAGTACCAGGGCGAACGTTAGGTCCTAAAGACATCCTTTTTAGTTGCACGACCAATAAGATACCCGTGATACTCGTATCTTCTGAAGAGGATATCAATGATGCCAATAATCAACTGAGTGATGTCAAAGAGTCTGTGACTATAGTCCCACCAGAGAAATTATATGACACCATAATGCAAAATTTGAAGTAACAAGAATACTAATAGTTGATTCTCCTTTCTACTATATGGGATGAAATCTTCCCAATAATACTATTACGATTGAACTTGCCTTTTGACCCAAATTAAATAAGAGCAAGTTATTAGATAGATAGTGAGAATTTTACTTACACTAATCTTTCATAGGAGGTAGCTAATGAATATTATAGACTTACGAAGTGACACTGTGACTTTACCAACAGATGAAATGAGAGAAGCAATATATAATGTTGACTTAGGAGACGATGTTTTTGGTGAAGATCCGACAACAAATCGACTTGAGGATATAGCTGCTAGAATGATGGGAAAAGAAGAAGCACTTCTGGTTTCCAGTGGGACGATGGGTAACCTGGTTTGTACACTTACTCATTGCGCTCGTGGAGAGGAAGTAATCCTCGGGGACCAGTCTCATATGTTTCTCAACGAAGCTGGAGGCATGTCAGCACTGGGTGGAATACATCCACATATTCTACCTAACCAACCGGATGGAACTCTAAAATTGGAAGATATCGAAGCTGCCATTCGTGGTGATGATGAACACTGGCCACGCACCCGATTGATTTGCCTGGAGAATACACATAACCGTTGCTATGGCTCTCCTCTAACACCTGAGTATATTGATAAAGTTGTAGAGATTGCTAGTAATCACGGACTCTCTATTCACCTTGATGGCGCACGGATATTCAATGCTGCCGTGGCACTTAAGATAGACGTGAAGGGGTTTACTCGTAGTGTCAATTCATTAATTTTCTGCTTATCTAAAGGACTTTCTGCTCCAATTGGTTCAATGGTGTGTGGTACTTCTAAGTTTATTGGTGAGGCCAGGCGAACACGTAAGGTTCTGGGAGGAGGAATGCGTCAGACCGGGATTATTGCGAGTGCTGGTGTTGTAGCTCTGGAGGAGATGGTAGAACGATTGAAAGAAGATCATAGAAATGCTTATCGTCTGGCTGAAGGGATTAATAAGATACCGGGGCTTAATATTGAAATAGATAGGGTAAAAACAAATATAATTTATTTCGACCTTTTAGGTGAGAAACTTACAGCTGAGGAGTTCTTAACTAAGATTGAAGGAAAAGGAATTAAGATTCTCACAACGGGTCCATCAAAGTTTCGTATGGTAACTCACTTAGGTATCAGTTCTAAAGACATCGATGCAACCCTGGTAGCCCTTAGTGAGGTAGTGAAAAAGGCTTAGATATTACGTTAATTCAGAGGCTAAGGTCACTTATTTCTTAAATTTCAGATTGTAACACACTATTCAATATTAAAAGTAAAAATTTCTTAATGTATTATTTAAATGTTAAGAAACTTGACTTTTATCTATATTTTTTTATATTTATTATAGGTGATAAAATGGGGCTTAGATTTGAAGATTTAGATGAAATTACTAGGAGATATATGTTAGAGGAGATTGATCACACAGTCGGAAGGGATGATCTATTTAGGTGCGAAGAATTTACAGATGATGGATGGAAAAAGTATCCTGATTTACTGAGAAAAGCTGCACAAGAAGGAGATGATGATTTCTTAGGCGTAACTCTATATCACAATGATTGTTTTCGTTTTGATTCAATACGTGAATCATATGCAAAATTTGCAGAATTAGTATTTAATAGGTTTTATATTAGAGCTTTATGCAGACGGGTAATAGACGAGGGAAAGAAACTACAAGTTTATATGGCAAAACTAATTGAAGAAACCCCTGAGACTGAAGTAGAGCTGGGGAAATTTGTTAATCCAGAAGAACTCCTATTTCAATTAAGAGACCAGGAGAAAAGAGGTGCACCTGTAGAAATAGTTATGGATATCGCCCTGGACCCCAATTCAGGAATTACCGTAAGGCTTGTGGATTAGATTTGTGAACTCCAAACAATTTTTATTCTTTTTAAACTCCTTCGCGTAAGAGAAACTATTCAATTATTACACCAATCAACTATTTAACTGTTGGTCATTATAATAGACCAACATAATTATCTTGACTTTTGATTTAAATTTCTATATAAATAAAAGAACTTATTCCGGAATAAAATCTATGGAAATTATGAGAATTCATTCAGAAAGAAAAGGGGGTCAATAAATGGAGAAACATGTAAATGTTCTGGGAGTGCTATATATAGTATTTAGTGCATTAAAGATTTTAGCTGCTGTAGTTGTTTTTATTGTTCTTGTTGTAGCGGGGCTTTTTTCGGAAGATCCTGAAGCAATGGCTGTCACCGCAGTCGTCGGTTCGGCAATAGCATTCTTCTTAATCTTAGTGGCTGTTCCCGGAGTCATTGGAGGTATTGGACTACTTAATCGTCAGTCCTGGGCAAGAATACTGGTGCTGATACTGGGCTTTTTGAAGTTATTAAATATACCATTCGGGACTGCTTTAGGGATTTACACAATCTGGGTTCTTTTCAACAACGAAACAGAAAAATTATTTGTTTCTAAGAAAAGCTGATAATAGAATTCTAAAGGTTTAGCACATTAGGTAGAACACACATAATTTTAATTTGATTGCATTACATCAGAAGATTGTGTGAATAAAAATCAATATCCATCCATCTGGATAGATAAATACAAAATAAGTTCCTATGGTAGATGTAAAAAGTAAGGCTTCACTACAATCCCTTTGCAATTTTATGCAGGAGAGCGCGTGGAATCATGTCTTTCCTATCCACTTTAGTGATTTAGATATGTATCAACATGTAAACAACAAGATGAGGAATCGAAGTGATTAATTCCAGATGGAAGTGTTAATTATCTTTCTCGCTCAATTGATGTACTGCGGTTTGGACCATTTAGAATTCGCGCAGGCAGCGTGATGAGCGCCTTGAAAAGGTTGATGACAGCCTCAACTGTGATCCCCTTCTAAATTTTCTTGACTTTTAAAACTGGATAAGTATGAATATATATTGGTTGGGTTAGTAAATATGAAAGATGCAGTAGCGATTGTTATAAAAAAGAACGAAAAATTTCTTTTAATCAAAAGAGCAAAGAAAGGATTTGCAGAAGACTATTGGTGTCCAATAACGGGTGCTGTAGAAAGAGGAGAAACGCAAGAACAGGCAGTCATACGTGAGGCAAGAGAGGAAATGGGAATGGCCGTAGAACCAATCTATAAGGTTTGGGAGTGTTTTACTGATGATAAACAATATCTATTGCATTGGTGGTGGGTAAAATTAGTAAATGATGAGATAAAAATAAAACCTGAAGAAGTAAAAGACTACCAATGGCTAAATATGGAAGAGATGCAAAAGATTGGTAAAATGTTTAAAGCAGACCTTAATTTTTTTAAAGAGATTGCAATCGATTTAAATAATAACTAACCTACATTTTAAAATATTATTAGATATAATCCCTCAATTCTAAAATTTAATAAGTTCCCCTTGACAAATTAAGTTAAAATATTAATATAGTAATGATATTAATTTTGTAATAATATCAATAATTTTGATAGGGAGACTACATAAAAAATATACTGAAAAATCTTTGTTTACATATTCAAATATACGGAGGAATTTAATGAATAAGAGAATAATGGTGACTTTATTCTTTGTTATAATAGGTTTATTCGTAGTTGCATTTAATGTATATGCTGAATGTAAGGCATCAGAGATGAAGAAAGTATATGTAGTTCAGATTAGAGGTTCTGATGTTGGAGAGACAAGAATGGTTCCAGATATTGATGGTGATGGGAAGCTTGACGAGGCAAACTGTTTTGATATAGAAATGGTTGATTTGACAACTAATAAAGTGATTGGAACAGCCACAGACTGTCTTTCAAATGTTAAGAAAGTTGGTGATGGTCTGGCACTCGTAGGAACCACATATTTCAATTTTGAAAATGGTACAATTGTCTCTCGTGGCAATACTTCTGTACAACCTGCTACACACGAATATAAAGGAGTGACTCACATAACCGGTGCTGCTCCATCAGGAGGAAATGACATTATATCTGGCACAGGAGAATTTGAAGGTGCTACTGGTAGTGTACGCCTTTCTGGAATGGTCGATATGAGTAATACAATGGACGAAAACATAATAAAATTTGACTGTATCTTTGTAATTACTCTTGAGTAAAGTGTGATTTATGTAGTCTCCCTATTACACTAAATATCTAATTTTAAGAGTCAAATTTAATAATTTTCTAAACTCTTTTTTATTGACATCACAGCAAAATTTTCTATATAATCTAATAAGTAAATTTAGAAAGAGGAGGAGTACTATTATGAAAAAGAGGTATTTTGTCTTAGGTTTAATCTTAATAATAGTTCTAGTGATCTCAGGATGTGCTCCAGGTAATGAGCGATGGGACCAGGAGATTAATCCGGGTGATCTTGCTGGATTCTGGGCAGGTGTATGGCATGGATTGATAATTGTTATTACTTTTATTGTTAGCCTTTTCACAAAAGAAGTTGGTCTATACGAGATCAATAATACTGGTTGGCCATACAATCTGGGATTTTTAATCGGACTATATCTTTCAGTAGGTGGTGGACTTCATATTAAAAGAAGGAGAAAGAGACACAAATATGACTGGGATAGGATTGGTGATAAGATTGAGGAAAAAGTCCATAGTGGACTTAGGTCGTGGATAGAAGAGACTAAAAAAGAAGAGAAGAAAGAAGAGTGGGAAGA
>SOIB01000120.1 GCA_004377355.1 Candidatus Stahliibacteriota bacterium
TTGAACAGCTCCCTTGTATTCTCATATGTTATTCTTGCAACTTCTTCCATAGGCATTGATTTCTCTTTCGCAATCTTCTCAAGAATATAGATTAAAAATGCAGGTTCGTTCCTTTTTCCTCTCATGGGTTCGGGGGCTATATATGGAGCATCCGTCTCCAGAAGAATATTTTCAACAGGAATATATTTAATTTCATTGGATAACCTGCTGTTTTTAAAAGTGACCACCCCACCAATTCCTACATAAAAGCCCATATCAATTATTCTTTTAGCTATTCTTGCCTCTTTTGTGAAGGCGTGAAATACTCCTTTGACTTTAAAATCCTTTACTATATCAATTGCTTCATCTAAAGAATTTCTTGTGTGAATAACAACAGGGAGATTTTCATCTTCTGCAATCTTTAATTGCTTTTTAAAAACCTCTCTTTGAATATCCCTTGGAGATAGGTCTCTGTAAAAATCAAGACCAATCTCTCCTATTCCCACAACCTTTTCTTTTTTAATTAGATTTATAATTTCTTTTTCGATATTATCATTATATATTTTTGCATCGTGTGGATGAACTCCAATAGTTGCATATATCTCTTCATACTTTTCTGCAATTTCCATTGCATATTTACTTGAATCGACATCCCAACCAGGAACGATTATACTCTTAACTCCCTTTTCTTTTGCTGAATTAATAACTCTTTCTAAGTCTTTTGAAAATTTCCTGTCCTGAAGGTGGCAATGCGAATCACAGATCTGAAACATATATGCTTAAGGGACCACCGTATATACCCATATCAGAGTGGCTACCATCCCGGTCAATAAGCAGTGAATCGCCTGTATCTATACAGGGGGAATCTGGAGTGAGTCTAAATGATTCATTATCTCTGAAAAGTGGATTCAGAGAGATATTTCCGTTTTTTTCTGTCTGGTCATCAACTCCCTCATAATTACCTGCTTCATTACCCCAGACATTGTTGAATTCAATTGGAAAGTTTTCCAGGGTTGTATTCATCCAGACGCCTACACGAGGACACACCCATTCATCTTTCCATCCATTATTGACGATTATATTGTTTTTTAGTATTCCTTTTGCATTCTCTTCCCAGACAGCAAAGCCACAGTTTCCATTATGATAGATTACATTGTTCTGAATCTCAATGAAAGCATTGCCAGTGGCAATGATCCCCCATCCACGATTATCAAATACTGCATTGTTTCTAACGATAACTCTTGAGGTTCCAAAGGCACCAATTCCTTTCCAATATCCAGAAATTGCGTTTCTGTAAACGAGTGCACTTGCATCCCATGTAATCCCTATCCCTGCACCCCTTCCATTTTCTATTAAATTATCGGTAATCAAAGCAGATGAGCCACGATACAGAGCAACGCCATCCCATCCATTATTTTTAATTTCATTTCCTATGATAAAAAGTTCTGCGCCTTCTCTACCAAATACACCACCAATTCCAACCACAACTGTATCCACTCTATGAGTGTTATCAATGATGCGAATATTTTCAACTGTAAGTCTACAATTCTTGCCAACAATTCCAGCATCGGTAGCCTTCCAGTCAGGGTCGCGAACTCCTCCCATTACAGTTAAGTTTGTAATTAGAGAACCATAACTATCTTCAAATAAGACTCCATAGCCAGCATTTGTAATCAGTATCGTGCTGTCCTTATCATGACCGATAATTACGAGCGTTTTTCCTTTGATATGAAATCCAACAGTAGCATTAGCTTCTGTAAGCGGTTTTTCACAGTTCCCACAGATTTTCTCAAGGTAGGGTGTGGGAGTGGCTTCATAGCGGCCTGGTTTTATAAAGATAACATCATCTGTCTTAGCCTTATCTATCGTCTCCTGTAGTGTTACTTTTTCAGAATCGGGACAATCAGGACACGGAGGTCCGACAAACCATGTCCTTGAAAAAATAAATAGAATTATAGTTAAATTCATTAATATGAACTATAA
>SOIB01000073.1 GCA_004377355.1 Candidatus Stahliibacteriota bacterium
AAGCAATGGACGGCAACAGTGCAGCTTCGCATGTAGCCCATGCATGTAACGAAGTGATTGCAATCTATCCTATTACTCCATCCAGTCCTATGGGGGAAATCGCAGATGAAAAATCGGCAAGGCGTGAGACCAATATTTGGGGAACGATTCCTGAGGTTGTGGAGCTGCAATCGGAAGGAGGTGCATCTGCTACTATTCATGGCGCATTAGCATCAGGTGCATTAGCGACCACCTTTACTGCAAGCCAGGGTTTGCTCTTAATGATACCCAATATGCACAAGATAGCTGCAGAGCTCTTACCTACGGTTTTTCACATTGCAGCACGTTCGTTGGCCTGCCAGGCACTATCAATTTTCGGTGACCACTCAGACGTAATGAACTGCCGAACAACTGGATATTGTATGATGCCTTCCGGAAGTATTCAGGAAGTCATGGATGTCGCTATGATTGCAACAGCTGCCAGCCTTGAGTGTAGGTTACCATTCCTGCACTTCTTCGACGGATTTCGTTCAAGCCATGAGATACAAAAGGTAGATGTCCTTAGCAAAGAAATTATGAAAGAGATGATTGAGGATGAGTTTGTAATAGCCCACAGAAAGCGTGGACTCTCCCCCGATCATCCCATGATCAGTGGCACAAGCCAGAACCCAGATGTCTATTTTCAAGGGCGCGAGACAGTAAACCCATTCTATATAAAGACTCCAGAGATAGTTGATAAGTATATGAAAAAGTTCAAAGCTCTTACCGGTCGCGAATATGAGATTTTCCAGTATGTTGGTGCTAAAGATGCGGATAGAGTTATTATTCTTATGGGTTCTGGTACAGATACAGCACATGAGACGGTTGATTATCTAACCAGTCAAGGGGAGAAGGTTGGAGTAGTTAAGGTTCGGCTTTACAGACCTTTCAGTACCGAACATCTTGCAGGAGCATTACCAAAGACAGTGAGAAAGATTTCAGTACTTGACCGAACAAAGGAACCAGGAAGCCTGGGAGAACCGTTATATCTTGATGTAGTTTCTGCAGTTGATGAGATGATTGAAAAGAACATGGCTCCTTTCAATGAAAGACCAATTATTGTTGGAGGACGCTATGGTCTCTCTTCCAAAGAATTTACTCCTGGAATGATAAAGGGTGTATTTGATAACCTTGATGCTAAAGAACCGAGAAATCATTTCACTGTTGGAATAATCGATGATGTTACAAACACCAATCTCAAGTGGGACGAGAGCATCACAGGTGTATGTGGACCTGTTTATCAGGCGATGTTCTGGGGTCTGGGTGCTGATGGGACAGTGAGTGCAAATAAAAATACCATCAAGATTATAAGTGAGGCTACAGATAAATATGCACAGGGATATTTCGTATACGATTCAAAGAGGGCAGGCAACCGAACTACAAGTCACGTCCGCTTTTCGGATGAACCAATCAAAAGTACTTATCTGTGTAATATTGTGGACTTCGTGGGTTGCCACAACTGGTCTTTCATTGAGAAATTCGATATGCTTAAGAACCTCCGAGAGGGTGGTACATTCCTGTTGAACTCACCTTACGGAACCAATGAGGTCTGGGATAAACTTCCATATAAGGTTCAGTGCCAGATTATAGAGAAGAAGGCAAAATTCTATATCATAAACGCCATTGATCTTGCAAAAGAACTTTACCTGGGTGCTCGAATCAATACCATCATGCAGACCGCCTTCTTTAAACTGGCTGATATAATCCCCATGGATCAGGCGGAAAAGCTTATTAAGGAGAATATAGAGAAGACTTATGGCAGTAAAGGTAAAGAGGTAGTAGAGAATAATTTCGCTGCAGTAGATCGTGCTCTTAAAAGTATACAAGAGGTAAAATATCCTGATAAACCAACATGCGATTTAGAGATGCCACCAACGGTTCCAGAGCATGCCCCAGATTTTGTGAAGGAGGTTACAGCGGAGATTATCCGCCTGGAGGGTGACAGGATTCGTGTCTCCCAAATGCCCGCCAATGGACAATGGCCCACAGGGACTACCCAGTACGAAAAACGTAATGTTGCTGTAGAATTACCCGTATGGAGACCAGAGCTGTGTACACAGTGTGGTCTGTGTAGCCTCGTTTGTCCACACGCCACTATAAGGATGAAAGTAGTTGATCCTGAAAATCTTAAGGATGCTCCGAAAAATTTTAAGTCTGTTGACGCAAGGGGTAAAGATTACAAAGGGAAAAAGTTCACCCTTCAGGTTGCTCCCGAGGACTGTACTGGCTGCGTGGTGTGTGTGCATGTCTGCCCGGGAGTTGACAGGGAAAATCCTGAGAGAAAAGCTCTTTATATGCACAGTCAGTTTGAACTTCGAGAGCCCGAAGCAGTGAACTGGGATTTCTTCCTGAAGCTCCCAGAGACCGATCCAAGCACTTTCAATAAAGGAACTGTAAAAGGTAGTCAGTTAATACGTCCACTCTTTGAGTTTAGTGGAGCCTGTGCAGGTTGTGGGGAAACACCTTATGTTAAACTGGTAACCCAGCTTTTCGGAGACAGGGCGCTAATAGCAAACGCAACAGGTTGCTCGAGTATTTATGGTGGGAACCTTCCTACAACTCCTTACTGCAAACGTGAAGATGGATTGGGTCCATCATGGACTAATAGTCTCTTCGAAGATGCTGCAGAAATAGGATTTGGTTTTAGACTTACTTGTGACCGACTGAACCAGCAAGCAAAAGAGCAGCTAGATAAGACCAAATATATAGACGATAAGTTGAAAAAGGCTCTACTTGAGGCAGATCAAACAACCGATGCAGGAATTGAGGAGCAGCGAGAAAGGGTTAAGGAACTAAAGAAGTTAGCCAGGAAGAACAAAGATCCTAATACGGAATCTCTTGCGGATTTTCTGGTCCGTAAGTCAGTATGGGTTTTCGGTGGAGATGGTTGGGCCTATGATATTGGTTACGGTGGCCTGGATCACGTTTTAGCATCTGGACGTGATGTCAATATGCTTGTCCTGGACACTGAAGTATACTCTAACACTGGTGGACAGATGTCAAAGGCGACATCCAGGGGAAGTACAGCAAAATTCGCTGCTGCCGGTAAACCAATGCCTAAGAAAGACCTAGGAATAATGGCTCAATCTTATGGTTATGTATATGTTGCTCAGATTGCCATGGGTGCTAACACAGCCCAGACAGTAAAAGCACTTATGGAGGCTGAAAGTTATGATGGGCCATCTCTCGTAATCTGTTACTGTCCGTGTATTGCTCATGGAATTGACATGACCAGGGAACTCGATGAACAGAAGAAGGCAGTTAAATCCGGCCACTGGCTGCTCTATCGTTTTGATCCCAGAAGAACAGAACAGGGTCTTAATCCACTGCAGCTCGACTCAAAGAAACCCTCAATTCCCGTAGAGGAATACATGTATGGAGAGAACCGCTTTCGTGTATTGAAGTCAATTGATCCGGCAAGGGCAGCAGAGCTGGCAAAGCTTGCACAGTATGATGTTGACCGACGCTGGAACCTGTATAAACAGATGTCCGAGATGGATTATAGCTGGGTAAAAGGAAGCAAGGAGTAAGACTTAATAAGGAAATACTTATAATAGGTAATTTTTAAATGTAATAGGCTCTCTCTTTATGAGAGAGCCTAACTTTTTTATATCAAACCAAGTTAAAATATTCTTACATAACTGCTGGAATTGCCTCTTCACTCGATGTCAGTTCGAGTGTAAAAATTAATAAGGTTGCCATCTGGGTCACGGAAGTAGATAGAACGATTCCCCCAGGGGAGGTTTGCAGGGTACATCACCCACTCTAAATCCATTCCATTTAACCGCTCGTATTCTTTATCTACATCCACTACCTGGAATTCTAATATAACACTCCTATTTGAAGCAGTTTGCGTTGAGTCAGGCGAAAACTGTTCCATTGCTTCAAGACTGAACAACGATAATATTCCATTTTCTGTGGGGAATTCTATATAATCTCCCTCGCCACATGGTTCGATTTGAAGAATTTCTTTGTAGAATTCGCAAAGACTTTTAACATCCTTAGTAATTATGCAACTATGTGTAAATTTCATTTTTTCCTCCCCTTCAATTTTGAGCATATGTGAAAGAAAAATAGAAGTCAAGGGTCTAAATCGATAGTTATATTTGGTTGACATATTTTTTAAAATCGTTATAATATTACTAAGGTACAAAAGGGGAAATAATGTTATTGATTGGCATTTCATTCTTTGCTGATTTAACGAACTTAAAAATATTGAAAGTCATTACATCTTAAAGAAATAAAAGATGGTATTTTATAATGCATGAACCAATATCAGAAGAAGAAATCTGGAAAGCAATATCAAAAGTGAAGTATCCGGCTTTGGATCGCGCTCTGGTAGAGTTGGATATGGTAAAGGATTTAATAGTCAAAATTACCAAGGTAATCGTTACCATAGCTCTTCCATTTCCAAGTTCTCCCATTATTAATAAGATTGTTAGAAGTGTTAAGAAACCGTTAGAGGAACTTGGATTCAAAGCTGAAGTGAAAATTACCTTGATGAGTAAAGAAGAAAAAGAAAAATTCCTTGGTATGGAAAAAGATACACTGAAGGAATTGTAGATTTCTTGAAGTAAAATACAGCATCTCAAGAAGATAAGATGTCAGTTAATTGTATATATTAATATAAGTCAGATTCAAAAACACAAATTTCACATTGACATTTAAACATTTATCCAATATAATTATTTAAATAAGTTATCGTTGCCTATATTGATATTGAGGAGGTAAACCCTGATAAAGCTGGAATTCAACGGTAGCAAGATAGAAATAAAATCAACAAAAATAGTTGCAGCTGCCAGGAATTATAAAGCGCATGCAGAAGAAATGAAGGTATCCATTCCAAAGAAACCAGAGATCTTTTTAAAACCCCCTTCCGCTTTAATCACTAATAATGATGTAGTTATTTTGCCTAAAGTCTCAAAGCGTATAGACTATGAGGTAGAACTTGCTGTCATAATAAAGAACAGATGTCATAATATATCTATTAAAGAAGTAGTGGAAAATATACTGGGATACACTGTATTAGTGGATGTTACTGCAAGAGATATCCAGGAAGAGGCGAGAAAGTCTGGAATGCCATGGTCAATTTCTAAGGGGTTTGATACATTTGCGCCAATCGGTCCGAAGATAATAGCAGCTGGCAAAATTGACGTAGATAATCTTGATATTTGGCTTAAGGTAAACGGTGAGTATAAACAACAGAGTAATACAAGGTATATGATATTTTCAACTGAGAAATTGATTTCATTTACATCAAAGATTATGACCCTTGAGCCAATGGATATAATAGCGTCTGGAACACCAGAGGGTGTTGGTCCAATGAACGATGGGGATTTTATTGAAGCGGGTATTGAAGGGATTGGGGTATTAAAATTTAGTGCAAAGAAGGAAATTTAGAAGTTTAGGAGGGCAAATGAAGATAGACGAGGAAAAACTCAAAGAACAGCTTATGAATGAATTAAATCAATTACGGGAAAGAGTTGCTCAATTAAAAGAGGCGGTCGTTGACCATCTTACAGGTTTGTATAGCAGACCTCATTTCTTTGATCTTGCGCAACACGAATTTGTAAGAGCTCGGCGCTTTGACCGTCCTCTATCTGTCATAATGCTGGATATTGACGAACTAAATTTCATCAATGAATCGTATGGTCATTCTGTTGGTGATCAAGTTCTATCCACAGTGGCAGATCGCTGTAAAACAAACGTTAGATACGTTGATATTCTGGGACGATACGGAGGGGAGGAATTTGTAATATTACTGCCAGAGGCTGATATAGAGAAGGCTCAACAGATAGCTGAACGAGTACGCAGGTTTGTGGCAGAGACACCCATTTCTACTCAAAGTGGTTCAATCACTGTGACTGTTAGTTTAGGAGTAGCTGATTTAACTAAAGATACCCCAAATATACCAGCTCTGATAGATCGAATAGAGAAGGCTATTCATTTTGCAAAACAAGGAGGAGGGGATAGAGTAGAAACAGCGTAATCCTTTTTTCTTTATCAGAAGGTTACTAACATATTCAATCATTAAAATCTTACAATTTAATACAATATTATAAACATCTTTACCTTGACTTTTTAATTTTTTTCTGCTATGAGAAATATAAGAACAATTTTTATATATTTAATTCTCGGGTGTTAGAGTTATGATTGAAGAAAATTTTAAAGGAAGGAGGAAATCATGAAAAGACCTGGATGGGTTATAGTTATTGGTGTTATTGGGATGATCATAGGTTTCTTTGGTATCCTTGGAACCGGGAAGTCTATAATAATGCCAAGAGTGATAGAACTTCAAAGAGAGATTCTTGCCGAATTAGAAGAAGTGTCTGAGGAGGATTGGTGGGATTATGAAGAACTACCTCCAGAGAGAATTATTGAGATAGGGACCAGACTTTTAGATCTACCTGATTGGTTTTATAAATGGAGTATTATATTTGGAATTATTGGGTTTTTCGTTTACATGTACTATTTATTTGCATCTATCTGGCTCTTCTTAATCAAAAAGTCAGCTGTCAAATTGTTCTATATTGCAATTGGTTTGAGTATTTGTCTTTCCCTTTCAAGAATGATAGTTGCTGGCTTTACACAATCAATCATTGGATTTTTCTTAATGGCAGGGAGTTCATTAGTTCTGGCTGTAAATATTGTTATATTAATTATAGTAGCCCTGAACGACAAGAGCGTATTTGTTACAAGCGAAGCTTAAAGGAGTAAAATTTAAGCACCATTTTATAAGTATCAGGAATGAGTTTTTATCAGGATGTTTTAAATGTCGACATAAGTGTAAATAGAAGAAGGAGAGATGATGTACCTTGCTAATCTCGAGCAAGTTTTTCGTAAGAATCCTTTTAATGAAGATTATGTAAGCTGGGTTTTATTCGTAAGACTGCGTTCTGGTACGAAGGTGGAAAAAATAATACAATCAAAACATGAAGAAATTGATACCGTTTTAACAGCTCAGAATGTTAATTATTCTGAAATTACAACCTTTCATGGAAAGCAAGGTGTGTATAAGAAGTTTAACCACAGGGAAGGAAAGCATCCATTATTTTTTGTATTTAATAAATATCCACTCGAATATACTAAAAAAGAGCCCTTTTTAGTGATTGAATGGGGTAAATGGAATAACATTGAATCCCTTAAAAATGATCTGATGATGTTTGTTAATTTCTTTTCCAATAAGAAGATACTTAAAATGATTGCAAATGCTAAAAATAGAAATATTTGGTTAGACGTTTTAAAAATATTTAAGAACAACGGGCTTGATCTTATAAAGATAGGAGCGACTATTGCATCGACTCTTTCTTAGGCTAGATTTGACTTCTTTTAGTGGTATATAAATAGAATATGAGTAATTATTACAGTAACAAACTGTATGCCAATCATTTGAAGCAGTGTTATGAAATTGCACCAATACGGGTTCAGCAATATCTGGAGGCGGAGGTGAACCATGTCATACAAAAAATTCACCCTGGTGATATGGTTCTGGAACTGGGATGTGGTTATGGAAGAGTACTCCTAGAGCTTGCTAAAAAAGCTAAATGGGTGATTGGCATTGATACTTCTTTTTCCAGCTTATTACTTGGACTGGAAATGTTAAAGGATTTTTCAAATTGCTTTCTTATGAGAATGAATGCAATCAAACTCGCCTTCAGAGATAGCATTTTTGATAAGATTGTATGTGTACAAAACGGAATTTCAGCATTTCATGTTAATCAAAAAGAATTGATTCGGGAAAGCATTCGTGTTGCTAAACCTGGTGGGACTGTGTTGTTTTCGAGTTATTCGGATAAATTCTGGGATGATCGACTTGAATGGTTCAAACTCCAGATAGAGGCAGGACTTCTAGGGGAAATCGATTATGAAAAGACCCAGAGCGGTGTCATTATATGCAAAGATGGTTTTAAAGCGACGACAGTTCAAGCGCACCAATTTTTGTCTTTGACCCGTGATTTTGTTGCTGATATAGAGATTGTAGAAGTTGACGAATCGAGCATGTTTTGTGAGATAGTTCCCAATAAGTAAGTTTTTCAAGACAAGGAGATATTTTTATATTACTAAGATTTAATAGATAAGGAAAGCAGTGATAAAATATGAAGAAGAAAGAAAACAAACAATCAGAATCAAAAAAAATCAAAGCTCGTCCTAACAGACTGATTCATGAAAAGAGCCCCTATTTACTTCAACACGCTTACAATCCCGTGGATTGGTACCCGTGGGGAGAAGAGGCATTTAGGAGAGCTAAGGAGGATAATAAACCCATATTTCTTTCAATTGGATATTCAACATGTCATTGGTGCCACGTAATGGCACATGAATCATTCGAGAATCCTGAAGTAGCCAGACTTATGAATGAGGTTTTTATTTCAATTAAAGTTGATAGAGAGGAAAGACCTGACCTTGATAATATCTTTATGTCTGTATGCCAGATGATGACGGGTAGTGGGGGGTGGCCATTAACTATAATTATGACCCCGGATAAAAATCCATTCTTTGCCACCACTTATATTCCAAAGAAGACTCGTCTTGGTAGAGTTGGACTTATGGAATTGATTCCAAGATTAAAGAAACTCTGGAAAACACAACACAATGAACTGATAAGCAGATCCAATCAAATTACAATGGCTATCAAGCAACAAATTTCAGAATACGTATCTATTGAAGAATTGGATGAAACTACATTAAAACTTGCATATGCACATCTTGCTATGCGATTCGACAATGTGTATGGGGGATTTAGCAGTGCCCCCAAATTTCCAACCCCACATAATCTCCTTTTCTTATTACGTTACTGGAAGAGAACAGGTAAAGAGAAAGCTCTTGAAATGGTAGAGAGAACTCTGGAAGCCATCCAATTTGGTGGAATAAAAGACCATATTGGATTTGGTTTTCATAGATATTCCACAGATAACAGATGGATTCTACCACACTTTGAAAAAATGCTTTATGACCAGGCATTGCTGGGGATGACTTATACAGAGGCTTATCAAGCAACCGGTAAAGAAAAATATGCAAAAACAGCACATGAGATTTTTACCTATGTTTTGAGGGATATGACGTCAGAGGAAGGTGGGTTTTATTCCGCAGAGGATGCTGATAGTGAAGGTGAGGAGGGAAAGTTTTATTTGTGGACGAAAAATGAAATCAAAAATGTGCTTGATAGGGAAGAATCTGATTTAGTCTTTGAGATTTTTAATATAGAAGAAGATGGTAATTTCTATGAAGAGGCAACAGGGAAAAAGAAAGGGAAGAACATTTTGCATTTGACAGAATCACTTAAAGAATTCTCATCCAGTAGGAAAATACCAGAGAAAGAACTTCAAAAACGAATGGAAGAAGTGAGAAAGAAGTTATATAATTATCGTGAAGGACGTATACATCCGGATAAAGATGATAAAATTTTAACCGACTGGAATGGACTTATGATTGCTGCGTTGGCTAAAGGAGCTCGCACTCTTGATGAGAGGCAGTATGGTGAAGCTGCTAAACGTGCAGCCGATTTCATACTTAAGAATATGCGTACCTCAGATGGACGTCTTCTTCACCGTTATCGAGATGGGCAAGCCACTATACAAGCCCATGTAGATGATTATGCTTTCCTGATATGGGGTTTACTCGAATTATATGAAGCGAATTTTCAGGTGGGGTACCTGAGAGCTATAATCGAATTGAATAAGGATTTGATAGATCATTATTGGGATGAGGATAAAGGTGGATTTTATTTCATTGCTGATGACGCTGAGGAGATTCTTGTCAGGCAGAAGAGTATTTATGATGGTGCGGTTCCATCGGGAAACTCAGTTGCAATGTTAGACTTGCTTCGATTGGGACGAATAACCGCCAATCCTGATTATGAAGAGAAAGCAGCACAAATCGCTCGTACTTTTTCAATGAATATCAAAAGATCACCATCATTACATACACAATTCATGGTTGCAATGGACTTCTGGATAGGACCTTCCTATGAGATAGTCATAATAGGTAACTCTCGTGCTAAGGATACAAAAGAAATGCTCGAAGCACTGCGTAAGCATTTCATTCCTAATAAGGTAGTAATTCTAAAGGCTGCCAAAAGTAAATCACCTGAAATCATCCGTATTGCAGAATTTACTAAATATCAAACGAGTATTGATGGTAAAGCAACTGCTTACGTCTGTGCTGACTATAAATGTAAAATGCCAACAACCGATGTAAGCAAGATGCTCGAGTTGCTCAATGTAAAATAGCTATAAGGGGTTAAAGTAAATTTATTGTTGACTATCGAAAATTTTTCTTTATGCTAGGTTAAAAAAGGAGGGAATATGGTTAATCCTAAAAGAATATTTATAGCCACGATTTTTGGAGTGGTTTTTGGATTTGTCTGCTGGGGACTTGCTACATCCGGTGGTGGACCACAAATGCCCTGGTTTATTGCTGTTTCAATCATCCTAAGCCGGACAATGATGGGTTTTGCAATAGGAATAAGTGTATTGAAAATGAAGTGGTGGCTTCATGGCATAATTCTTGGTGCTATCTTTAGCATACCGATGGCATTTAATACTCTCTTTTCTCCACAAAATGCAATATATATCTTTCTTGGAACGATATTTTTTGGCATTATCTACGGATTGCTAATTGAACTATTCACTACCATTATATTTAAACAAGGAGTTAAATAAAAAGTAAGATAAAGAGTAAACCTTAAAACTTTTTTTATATTAACAGGGGAATTCTATCGAATAGCATTAAATACATTTAGTCCTTCACTTATAATTTTTCTTCTTTAAAATATTTAAAATTAGAAAATGGTGTTAGTGCTTAATTCTCATTTTAATAAGTTAGGGCAAATAATTCACCTGTTTGATTTATGGAAATATAGGTAAGTTATGGAGATAAGAAACCAGATTCACGGAGATTTTTATCAAATTATTATGGTGCTTACAAAGGAAGATGATAAATTCTTTATAATTAGAAATGGTATAAGGCGTGTTGGCAATTAATTCAGTGGCATGAGATATCATCAAAGGGAATAAGATGTTTCCAACGTATTTTGTTGGATTATGAAGGAGGTATGACTATGTTTGGAAAATCTGTTAAGCTTTTTACGCTGTTTGGCTTTGAGGTAAAGGTTGACATAAGTTGGTTGATACTTGCGTTTCTCATAATTTGGTCACTTGCAAAGGGGCTCTTCCCAAATTACTTCAAGGGTCTTTCAATAGAAACATACTGGTGGATGGGGTTTATTGGTGCATTGGGTCTTTTCTTTTCTATAATTTTTCATGAACTCTGGCATTCTCTTGTTGCTAGAAAATATGGTTTACCGATAAAAGGGATTACACTATTTATATTTGGTGGGGTTGCACATATGGAGGAGGAACCATCCAGTGCTAAAGTTGAACTTTTTATGGCTATTGCAGGACCTGCTTCAAGTATTGTGCTTGGACTCACTTTTTATCTAATCATGATATTAGGTAAGGGGGCTGGCTGGTCATTGCCAGTTACCGGTGTTATAGGATATCTTGCCTTTATTAACTGGATACTTGCTGCTTTCAATCTTATACCTGCTTTCCCTCTTGATGGTGGTCGCGTACTGAGATCAGCTCTTTGGCGGTGGAAAAATGACCTGAGATGGGCTACTCGTATAGCATCACGTATAGGTTCTGTATTTGGACTCATGCTTATTGTTATGGGTATAATTCAATTTTTTATAGGTAGTTTTATAGCAGGAATATGGTGGTTTATGATAGGTATGTTTATGCAAGGTGCAGCAAGGTCAGCTTATCAACAGGTGCTTACAAGGCAGGCTCTTGAAGGTGAGAAAGTGAGGCATTTTATGAAGCCAAAACCGGTGACAGTAACACCTTTTGTTTCAATTGAGGAGCTCGTGGAAGATTATATGTATAAATATTACTTTAAGATGTTTCCTGTTGTAGAAAATGATAAACTTATTGGCTGTATAACAACTCGCAAGATAAAGGAAATTCCAAGAAGCGAATGGAAAAGTATAACTATTGGTGATGTATTAGATAGATGTTCCTCTGAAAATACAATTGACTCCGAAACAGATATTATAAAAGCACTGGCAATAATGAACCAGAGCAATAACAGCAGACTTATGGTTATGGAGAAGGATAAGTTAATAGGAATTCTGGCCCTGAAAGACATAATGAAATTCCTTTCTATTAAATTAGACCTGGATGGATATGAGGAATAGTAACAAGTTGATTACTTTTTATCTAAAGAATGCAGATAAGTTAGATACAGGAGGTTAGAGATCGAAATGTATAAGAAAAGGAGGATACAATATGACCGATGAAATTTATGAGCAACTTGCGGATGCTCTTGATAGACTTCCAAATGGTTTTCCGAGAACACCATCAAACGTCGAGATATTGCTTTTAAAAAAGATGTTTTCGCCAGAGGAGGCATCACTTGCTTGCCAGTTGGGCGGCGAGATGGAAGGAATTGACGTAATAGCCGAACGGGTTGGACTACCTGTCAAGGAGGCCAGGACAAGGCTCTTGAAGATGGTTAAGCGTGGTCTTGTGTGGTTCGATAAAGAGGAAGGGAGACCCTGTTTTAGATTAGCTCCCTTCATAGTTGGAAGCTACGAAGCCCAATTAGAGGACATGGATCACGAATTTGCTCATCTCTTTGAAGAATATATGGCGGATGGTGGGGCAATAGGGATTATGAGGCCACAACCTGCTATACACCGTGTTGTCCCTGCACAGAGCGCAGTGAAATCTGAGTGGATACTTCCTTACGACGATGTCCGTAAAATCATTCTGGATTCCAAAACATTTCGTGTTCAGGATTGTATATGCCGTGTGCAGCAAGACCTTCTTGGTAATCGCAAGTGTGATTTTCCTCTGAAGAATTGTCTTGGATTTTCTTCGCTTGAACGTCCTCCCAGACCCGATGATATTTCACAGGAAGACGCATTGGCAATTCTCGATAAGACTGAGGAGATTGGATTAGTTCATACCGTAAGCAACATAGCTAAAGGCATTTACTACGTTTGCAACTGCTGCGGCTGTTGTTGCGGTATACTGCGAGGTATCAACGATTGGGGCATAGAGGACTCAGTAGCAGCTGCCAACTACTATGCTGTCATTGATTCTGATGAATGCACGGATTGTGGAATATGTATTGAGCGATGCCAGGTAAGTGCAATCTCTTTAAAGGACGAGGTCGCTTTTGTAAATCGAGAGAAATGTATAGGATGTGGCCTATGTGTAACCGGATGTCCTACCAATGCAGCAAAACTCCATAGAAAACCAGATGAAGAGATTATCCACCCTCCAGAGGATTTTGCCACCTGGGAACAAGAGCGTTTAAAAAGTCGTGGATTGAGCGAATGAACAACTTTTAAATAGATATTTAGAAACAATCAAATTAACTATTTCCCCAAAATGAACTTTTATGAATGATAGTGATTTAGTAGAATGGTTCTTTGAATATGGTAACCCAATAATTAAAAATTTTACCCTTGACGTAAAGTGCTATTTTAAATAGACTTAGAATCAAAACAAGGAAGGGTTTATGCGAAAGAGTTTAATATTCATAATTTTTGCTTTGGTTTTCTTAACTCCTTTTATCCTGCAAGCTGATATATATACCACTATGCAAGAGATAGTAAATACAATGGAAGGTTATGTCATCTTTCTTGAGGATAGCCTTAACCAGGAGATCGTTCATTTCCAGGCAGATATAATTGTAGAAGATGGTAAGAGTTTCTCCCGGACTTTCCATGAAGGCTGGACATACGGTATTACTGCTTTTGCTGATTGGAGGGTGACTGATTTAGACATTACCATATACAAAGATGTTGATGGTCAGTGGGTTGAAATCGAATCTGACGATGCAGTTGATAATCATCCAACAATCACAGTAGTTCCCTCCAGTACTGGAATTTATCTTATTGAACTGGAAGTTTACAGTTTTGCTGAAGATTACACTGTTGCTCATTATGGAATGTTGATTTATCACGAGTTACATTAAAAGGTTATAGAGTTAGTTAGAGTAATATAATTGAAGTTTGACAATCTTAATAAAGGTTTTCTTGACCATATTTAGGTGTAAATCTAAAGCAAGTGCAAATATAATCAATAAAACGGAGGATTTATGAAGAGAATATTTTTCTCTATAATATTAGTCCTGTTTGTTTTAATGCCTTTGTATAATGTAGTGGCCTGGGATGACTATCACTTCGCAGTCCTTGGCGACAGAACCGGAGGGGCTAATCAGGAGGCGTTTCTGATGGTCCTTCGGGATATTGAGATGCTACAACCTGATTTTATTGTGGCTGTGGGAGATATAATTGAAGGGTATTGTGATAAAGAGACGGCAAGGAAGAGATGGGATGAAATTTTTGAATCTTTGAGAGTTATAACATGCCCCATTTTTATCACACCGGGTAATCATGATATATTTGACAAAGAGAGCGAAGAAGTATTTATAGAGAAAACCGGGTTTTCACCATACTATACATTCGATTTTGAAAATACACATTTTGTAATTCTTAATAACGCAGTTGCAGAGAATGTAGCGCAGATGGGTAAAGAGCAACTGGAGTGGCTGGAAGAAGATTTAAGAGAAAACAGGGGTATAGATAATATTTTTGTTTTCATGCACAAGCCATTCTGGGCGCACGGGATAGGCAAAGGAAAAGAAGATAAGTTGCACAATATTTTCAAAGAGAACAATGTTGATGCTGTATTTACTGGACACTGGCATCAATTTGCCAGTAATGAGTATGATGGGATAAGATATATACTTGTTGGGAGTTCTGGAGGAAGCTGGACTGGTAAGGAGAACGTAGAACTGGGAATGTTCTACCAGTTCTTATGGTGTAAAGTAGAAGGAGATAAATTTTATCCATCTCTCATAAAAGCAGGGAATATATACGATATGGACCTTGTAACAATAGAAGAGGAGATGTTATCATATGATATCAACACCAGGCTCATATCCTTTGAAGCTGAAAGGATTTCTGGGCAAGATTATATAGATGTTGGTGTAAACATTGTAAATAATACTGATAAAGTCTTAAAGAGTGATATTATAATTGAATATGATAAAAACTGGGAAGTGGAGCCGAATAGGAAATCTATAGAGATAGAAAAAGGTGATACCCTCGAGTCTCATTTTGAGTTCATACAAAAAGGTGATTTCTATCCCATCCCAAGAATGAACTTTATATATCCATTTGGAAGGAATAAGATTTACGAATATTCCAGAGCTGTCTGGGTAAAAAAGAATGTTGAATGTCCTACTGCAATAAACACACCTGTAATAGATGGAAAGATGAATGAAAATGAATGGAAGGGTGCAGGAATAGCATTGGATTTTGCAGATTTTGAGGGGAATGAGACAAGGGTTGATGATACAAAAGTATATTTTATGCATGACGATGAGAATCTCTATATATTTGCATTTTGTCACGATAAGGAAATGGATAAGCTGAAAACCACACAGAAAAATAGGGATGACCCAGTGTATGGAGATGACTGCGTTGGATTTATGCTCTCAGGGGATGAGAATAGTATTATCCATATATATATTAGTGCAATAGGCACAATATGGGACCAAAAGGTTGATATGGAGAAAGAAGAGGCAGACCTGAACTGGAATGGAAATTACGAAGTTAAATGTTCGAGGGATAAAGAAAACTGGGTAATGGAAATAAAGGTTCCATTCGAAGAGATTGATATCACAGAAAGCGATAAAGAAATAAAGATGAATATTAGACGAAAACAGCAGCGAAATAGTGAATCTGCAGTGTGGATGCTGGACTGGGCATACAATCCATCAAGGTTCGGGGGACTCCTTTTAAAATAGACTGAATAAAAAACGTACATATTCTCTTTTATAAGGGAAACAGCTATTCCCACAATGTAAGAAGGGTTGACATTTGTGAAGGGTATTATAGTCTAATTTTATGAAAAAGGTTTTTATTATTGGTCTTGACGGTGGTCCTTATAAAGAAGTAAAAGAATGGATTGAATCTGGAGAACTTCCATTTCTATCTAAACTCGCTAATGAGGGGGCATTTGGTCGATTAAAGAGTATTATTCCACCTTATACTATGCTTGCATGGCCTGTTATCTGTACAGGAAAGAATCCTGCAAAAATTGGTCCCTTCCTTTATAAAGCTAAAAAAAGAGGTTATAACCCGGATTTCTTTTCGAGTTCACAGTTTATAAATTCAACCGATATAAAAACATGGTCAATCTGGGAATGGGCTTCTCATTTTGGAAGGAAGGTTGGAGTGGTTAATATACCAATGAGCTATCCGCCGACTAAAGTGAATGGATTTCAAATAACAGGTTTTTTTACTCCAAAAAGTTCAGATAACTTCACATATCCTCCTGAATTAAAAGAAGAGCTAAAAGGTTATCGAATTGATATAGAGCTTACCCAAGGAATGGGATTAGCTGATAGAAAAGTTAACAAAGAGAAACTTCACAGAGATCTTATAGAACTTCTTAATGAGAGAACAGAGTGGGTGATAAAATTATTACAGGAATATCCAACTGACTTGTTTATTATGAATTTTAAAGAAGTTGATAATATAATGCATTTCTTCTGGGACAGGAAAGAAATTGTGCTTGATTACTTTAAAATGGCAGACTCAAGTATACAGAAGATATATAATATAGCAAAGCCAGATTATCTGATGATAATCTCAGACCATGGGTTTTCAAATGCACCAACTAAATTCTATCATATTAATCAATACCTTGAAGATAGGGGGTTTTTAAAGAGGGCAGAGAATATTAAGGGTAGATTATCTAATTTTATATATAAATTTGGAGTAATAGTTGTTAAAAGATTAAGGTTTTTAAAAGTAATTTTTCCAGAAAAGTTTAAAATAAAAATAGCAAGGGAAAGCATAAAAGATAAGATTGACTGGAAAAAGACCAAAGCATATGCCCACTGGTATGCTGGTATTTATTTTAATCCTGAATATTATCCAGATGAAGAGAGTAAAAAGAAGGGGGCAGAGGAACTAAAAGAATTGTTGCTTCGCGCTACAGACCCTGAAAACGGTAATGATATATTTCTGTTTGCTAATACAAAGTGGGAATTATTTAAAGGACCTTATTTTGATGAAATGCCAGATGTAGTATATACTACAACTAATGATTACAGATTGAATACAAATCTTCCTGGTAAATTAATAGATGAAAAGTTTATCAGACCAGACCTCACCGGACACCATCTTGGTGCTCTGGATGGAATTATTTTCCTCTGGGGAAAGAACATTAAAAGCGGATCGAGAATAGATGCATCTATCTTGGATGTATTTCCAACTGCATGTACACTTGGTGAACTTCCAATCCCGGAAGATGTAGATGGAAGGATTTTAAAAGAGGCATTAATAGACGGTACATATAAAGAAGAGTTCACAAATATACCTTATACAGAAAAAGAAACACAATTCTTATCTGAAGAAGAGGATAAAGTAGTAAAAGAGCATCTTAAAGATTTAGGCTATCTCTAATTTTGTATTTAGAATTTTTTCAATAATAATGTAAATATTTAAAAAATTTCAATATATCCCTTGACAAATTAAAATTAATCTTTAATATAAATTGTAATTGTTACAAAGTTGTAATAAATTCAAAATTATGAGGAGGTAAAAAGATGGAAATAAATATGCCGTTACTTGGTGACAAATTCCCGGAATTTGAGGTTCAAACTACCCATGGAAAGATAAGGCTACCTGATAATTTTTCAGGGAAGTGGTTTGTTCTTTTTAGTCATCCAGCCGATTTTACGCCTGTTTGTACAACTGAATTTGTAGCATTTCAGAAGAGGTATAATAAGTTCAAGGAACTGAACTGTGAACTGATAGGTTTAAGTGTAGACCAGGTTTTTTCTCATATTAAATGGACGGAATGGATAAAAGAAAACCTGGATACAGAGATAGAGTTTCCTATAATTGCGGATACTGGCGGGGTAGCAGAAACTCTTGGGCTCATACATCCAGGCAAGGGTATGAATACTGTAAGGGCAGTTTTTATTGTTGACCCTAAAGCAACTATCAGGACAATTCTTTACTACCCTCAGGAACTTGGCAGGAACATGGATGAAATACTCCGTATAATTAAGGGTTTCCAGGTTTCTGATAAGAATAATGTTGCAATTCCAGCAAATTGGCCTGATAATGAAATAATAGGTGATGAGGTTATAATTCCTCCGGCAACAGATGAGAGGACAGCTAAGGAGAGGATGGAAAAATACGATTGCTTTGATTGGTGGCTCTGCCATAGGAAACTTTAACACTTAATTAAGTCTATAATTTTAACTTTAAGTTGAAATAAGGAGTGGCGCAATGAAAAAAATGACAGAGAAGTCATTGAGCGAAGCTTTTGCTGGAGAGTCAATGGCTCATATGAAATATCTTATCTTTAGTGAAGTAGCAGAAAAGGAAGGATTCCCGAATATTGCAAGGCTTTTCAGAGCGATTTCATTTGCAGAGCAGGTTCATGCAACAAACCATGCAAGGAACTTAGGTTTGATAAAAAAGACCACGGAAAATCTACAAGCAGGAATTAATGGTGAGAACTACGAAGTTGATGAGATGTATCCAGCCTTTGATGCAATTTCTAAACTACAGAGCGAGAAAGGTGCAGAACAATCCATTCACTATGCCCTCGAAGCTGAGAAAATACATGCAAAAATGTATGATGAAGCAAAGAAAGAAGCTGAAAGCGGAAAAGATATAAATATAGAGGAAGTTTATATATGTCCAGTATGTGGTTATACTCATATAGGCGATCCACCTGAATTTTGCCCTGTATGTGGTGTAAAATCGGAGAAATTCAAGAAATTTGATTAAATATAAATTGAAAATTCACCACAAAGATACAAAGTACACATAGAGAGAACACTATTTAAGGATGCGATGGGGCAAGTATTACAGGATTAAGGAGTAAGGAGAACTCAGTCATGAGTCGAGGGTCGAGAGTCTTCCGTTAGTTCGGAGTTCGGAGTTGGATAGTCATCAGTCGATAGTCTTTAGTCAGGAGTCAAATGACAGTTAAATAGTGGAGTGGTTGAA
>SOIB01000209.1 GCA_004377355.1 Candidatus Stahliibacteriota bacterium
TCTGTATGTTTTATGATGAAGAAATTTGCACCTGTATGCTGGTGTTGGGTCTTCGTAAGTAGAAAATTTGAGAATTTTATTGTATTGAGCTTTTAGATATTTAATGATAGAAATGAAAATAATAGGAACCCTCGTTAATGCTGGTGCTGTAATAGTTGGAAGCACCATAGGTCTTTTGGTGCATTCTAAATTACCAAGTAGAATTACAAAAGTTACCTTTCAGGGGGTAGGCTTATTCACGCTGTTTTTAGGATTGTATATGGCTTTGAAGACTAGCAACTTCCTGATTATGATTTTCAGTATCTTAATAGGGTCTATAATAGGGGGAGGTATTGATATTGACAAGTATATGAACCGATTCGGTGAATTTTTAAAGCGTAAGATAAAAACCAAGAGTGAAGACTTTGCTCTTGGTATGGTAACTGCCTTTTTACTTTTCTGCATGGGGTCAATGACAATCTTAGGAGCGATTGAAGAAGGGTTAGGAGGATATCCTCATTTATTATTTGCTAAATCAGTTTTGGATGGATTTTCTTCTATTGTTCTTACAGCAACACTTGGGATTGGTGTAATGTTCTCAGCAATTCCATTACTTATTTATCAGGGAGCTCTCACGCTATTTGCTAATCTTTTTCAAAATATCTTATCTACACCTGTGATAAATGAAATTACTGCAGTTGGTGGATTAATCTTGATTGGTTTGGGCATAAATATATTAGAAATCAAAAACTTAAAGGTTATAAATATGTTACCTGCTCTAATTGTGGCAGGCATTTTAGCATATTTGATTCTGTAAAAAGTTGGTCAGTTAGTAGGTTGGTCCATTAGTCAGTTTGACGTTGATTATATGTATGGTTGTATATTTCTTTAATTTACTAAAGACTAGTGACTTAAGACGAAAAGACTATTTTGCTAAATCCAAATCCCTAAACCCTAAACCCTAAACCCTATCGTTTCTTCTTAAGGTCCTCCTTTAATAGTTCGCGAGCGATAATCAGTTTCATTATTTCATTTGTTCCTTCATATATCTGGGTAATCTTTGCATCTCTCATCATTTTCTCTACAGGATAGTCCTTCATATATCCATATCCACCCAGGACCTGGACTGCTTCTGTGGTTACCTCCATCGCTACATCAGAGGCAAATAATTTGGCCTGTGATGAGATCTTGCTGATGTTGGATGCACCTGAATCAATATACCTTACAGCCTGATAAGTGAGGGCACGGGCTGCTTCCACCTTTGTTGCCATCTCAGCCAGTTTTATTTGGATTGCCTGAAACTCACCAATCTTTTTACCGAATTGCATTCTTACATTTGCATATGACACAGCTTCATTGAGCGCTCCCTGTGCAATCCCTACAGCCTGGGCTGCAACCCCTGCTCTTGTCCTATCAAGGGTTTTCATAGCTATCATAAAGCCCATCCCTTCCTTCCCGAGCAGATTTTCCTTCGGAACTTTACAGTCTGTGAAAACTAGTTCCCTTGTTGGAGATGCCCTTATTCCCATTTTATCTTCCTCTTTACCGAATAAAAATCCTTCAGTTCCTTTTTCTACAATAATTGCTGAGAGTCCTCGCATTCCTTTCTCGCGATTAGTTGCTACAATAACTACATAATAATCTGCTTCTCCTCCATTGGTGATGAATATCTTATTCCCGTTTAATATGTAATTTTCACTATCCTTATCTGCCTTTAGTTTTACACCTCCTGCATCAGAACCTGCTTCAGGTTCGGTGAGAGCAAAGGCTATCCACTTTTCACCAGATGCTATTTGAGGGAGGTATTTCTTTTTCTGTTCTTTACTACCAAAAAGTATCAGTGGTGTTGCACCCAGACCATTTGCAGAATAAGCAGTTGCAATCCCTCCATCCACGATAGAGATTTCCTCTGTAGCTAAAGCCATCCCCATAAATCCCATGCCAAGTCCTTCATACTCCTCCGGTATAGAAACGCGAAGTAAATCAGACCTACCGAGTTCCTCCCTTATTTCTGGGAAAAGGCGACTTTCTCGATCCATTTCCTCTCTCAGGGGCTTTATTTTCTCTTCTGCAAGGTTTCTAGCTACTTCTTTTATCATCAATTCTTCTTCTGATAGTTTATAATACATAAATACCTCCCCTCAATTATGTTATTAAGACTAAAGGTAAGAAGTAAATGAGTGTATGAGTATATGGGTTGGTGTGTGATTTCTTATAGACTCATAAACTCTTACACTGATTCACTCATCTACTCTACATTCATATTAGTGTACTTTCTAAAAAATTTCAAGTCCAATTTTTAATAAGCTGAACTAATTTATACTTTTATAATTTTTCATTTTATACTTTTCATTTTGCATTTTGCATTGCTCTGTATCCCCCTTGACTATTTAAGCATTTTGGTTATCACTTTTTTATGAGTAAGAGAAGCGTGATATTAGGTGTGACAGGGATATTAATTGTAGGTATAGTTGTATACAATCTCCCCATTTCAATTCCATATGCACAGAAGGTAACACTCTCCATTTTTACAATAGCTGCACTTTTATGGATGACAGAGATTATTCCTCTTCATGCAACTGCTTTTGTTATTGTTCTCCTTGAGACATTATTTTTAAGAGATTTTCCAATTGGAACCTTTTTCCATTCATTTTTTGAACCTGTTATAATTATCTTTCTTGGCGGGTTTGTTTTAGCTGCTGCATTCCAGAAATATGGTGTTGATTCAATATTAGCACGCGTGATTTTATCAAAGACTCCTCCAACTCCCTTCGCCATTCTTTTATCTGTTATGTTTATCACTGCAGTTCTATCTATGTGGATAAGCAATACTGCTACAACAGCACTTATGATAGGTGTTTTAATCCCAGTGTTAAGGGAACTTGAGGATAAGCGTTTCAAAAAAGGATTAATCTTGAGTATACCATTTGCTGCCAATGTGGGAGGTATTGCTACTCCGATTGGAACACCCCCAAATGCAATAGCTATAGGAATTTTGGCAAAAAATGGGGTTGATATTTCTTTCCTTAAGTGGATGGAGCTTGGTCTTCCTATTTCAATATTCGGGATAATAATGATTTCCATTCTACTTTACCTGATATTTAAACCCACAGCTCATAAACTATTTATTCCTCTTCCTCCAAAAGCTCCTCTTAAAGCTAATCAAAAACAGGTCATTGCCGTTGGAATTCTAACAATTCTGCTCTGGTTGACTGGACCCCTGCACGGATACAGTTCCGCTGTTGTTGCTCTTATTCCCATAGTTATATTCTTCGGCTTTGGTTATTTGAGGAGAGAAGATTTCAACAGTATTGGTTGGGATATATTGATGCTTGTGGGTGGAGGTTTAGCTTTAGGGACTGCAATGCAACAGACCGGGTTATCTTCCTGGATTGTAAGTCAAATTGACCCAACAAGATTTGGGATTATCTGGTTAGTGGTTATATTTACCAGTGTAACCCTTATCTTCACCACATTTATGAGTAACTCCGCAACTGCAAATCTTCTTATTCCACTTATGGTTAGTCTATCCGTAAGCCCATTAATTTTATCTATTGTCGTTGCGGTGAGTTCTTCTTTTGCTATGGCACTTCCAATTTCAACCCCTCCAAATGCTATTGCATATGGTTCAGGAGAGATTAAAGTTAAGGATATGGCAGCGGTGGGTGTTTTGATTGAGATAATTGCACTGTTATTTATGGTATTCGCTGGTCAGTATTTAATAAAATTTTTAATAGGAGGTTTATAATGGCTTCTGCTAAAAGAGAATGTTGTCCAGATTGTGGAAGTATGGAGCTCATCAACAATATTTGTATAAGAGAAGGTGAACCAATCAAGGTCTTTGTCCAATGCTCAAAATGTGGTTCATTTGTCGCAAGATACACAGTAGATTGTTATACTTCTAATAAAAGATATGAATCTTTATTACAATTTGTTTCCAAGCGTTGTTTCGAAAGCGGGAGGATTACAAGTAAGAGACTCAAATCCTTTGATGAAGATATAATGAAGGAATTTGAACACTGTAAACAGCAGATTAAAGAAAGCGAGGAGGATAAAAGGATTGAGGAGATAATAAGTGAATCTGAGGAGGAGAGATGATATTTGCTATAATACTCTCTTTTGTCAATCTTTCTGTTGCTACATCAGAGCGTTCAAGAGCTCTATATTCAAATCCCGCAGGACTATCTATACATCCATCCCCGGAAATATCCATTAGAACAGAGGATTTCTGGTTATCAATGAATATTCCCTTTCTTGGATCGGCATGGGGCATCCGATTTATGAGCGATTCTATTGAGCATATGGTGGGAGGGAGTCCCATAAATTACAAGGATAGATTTGCCCTTGGATATTCGTATGCCTCCTGGAATGGGAGGTATACCCTTGGGGTAATGGCACGACCCACATGGTGGACTTCACTGGGTGTAACAACAACCTTCCCAAGTAGAGATGGTTACGACTTTAATCTTGGTTTTGCACTCATGCCTGGATGGAACAGGCTTATCTTGACCTCTGATTTTTATCTCAATAAAGAAGAGAATGATTTTAACTTTAGTGTAAAGAGCTTGAGTGGGACGATTGAAATAGTAGATGGTGTTAAGCTTTCTGTTATATACCTACCAGAAGAGGATGATTTCAAAACGGGTGAGATATATGGAGGATTAGAGTTTTCCCTGGGTAATTTGCTCTTTGGTGGTTACTCATCTTTTGAAGGTGAGACAGAAGGTATTGTAACTGCTTCATTCATTCCATATCCTACCTTAATGCGAGCAAAGCCTCGTTCTGTTATCGTTGAGATTGAAGGAGGCTATCCCGAAGCCCCTGAAATTAAGCGTTTATTCGGAAAGGAACATTCGTTTTATCATCTATTGAATCTTCTCGTTTATATTCGAGACAATAAAAAGATAGATTCTGTTGTAGTCCACCTTAAGAGTAATTCTTTAGGTCTTGCTCAATCAGAGGAGGTTAGAGAGCTTCTTAAAGAGATAGCAAAGGATAAGTTTCTTATCGTATATGCCCACTCCCTTGGTTTCAAAGGGTTGTATATTGCATCAAGTGCAGATCTGATAGCAGTTACCCCGGCAGGTAAGGTATTCTTCCCGGGATTATATATCAGCCAGATGTATATAAAGGGGACTCTTGAGAAACTTGGTATAGAACCTGAAATTGAAAGGGTTGGTAAATATAAATCAGCCGTGGATATTTTTACAAGGGAGGGGATGAGTGAATCTGACAGAGAGCAGCTTGGGAAATTCCTGGATGACCTCGTAGAGGTAGTAGTTTCTAAGATAGCAGAGGATAGGGGCATAGAGGATGAGATATTAAAGAATCTCATAGATTCTCTTGGTTATTTTATTCCAGAGATTGCAAAAAAGCAGGGATTGATTGATACTGTTCTTTATTTTGACCAGGTAAAAGAGATGGCAGGAATAAAAGGGAAGGGTGAGATATGGAGAGGTAAAAGCATTCCAAGGGATTTTGTAGTAAGGGGTGATCCAAAGATAGCAATACTTGCTCTGGAAGGTACAATAATTGTTGGGAAAAGTGCACGTTCTCCTATACCAATTCCATTCTTAGGAGATAAGACTATAGGTTCAGAGACTACAGTTGAGTTACTGGATAAATTAAGAAGGGATAAATCTGTTAGAGCCGTTGTCATTCGTATTAATTCTGGAGGAGGAGAAACTCTCGCATCTGACCTGATATACAGGGCAATCCTCCGTTTGAAGGATGAAAAGCCAGTTATCATCTCTATGAGTAATGTTGCAGCCTCTGGAGGTTATCATATATCAGCTCCTGCAACTAAAATCCTTGCAGACAAAACAACTCTCACCGGGTCTATAGGTATATATGGATTTAAATTTGTTACTGAGGGGTTCTATAACAAACTTGGCATCACTCACGATGTAGTAAAGTGGGGAAAGCATGCTGATGCTATGAGTGGACATCGTCCTTTTACTCATTATGAAAGAAAAATGTATGCTAAGATGGTCCAACACGAATACGAGAGATTTTTAAAAGATGTGGCAGAACCCAGAGGTATATCAACTGAAAAAGTAGATTCTATTGGTATGGGGAGGATATGGAGTGGGTATACTGCAAGGACAATTTCTCTTATTGACCAGTATGGTGGCTTGCTTTCTGCAATAAAGGTTGCTAAAGAGGAGGCAGGTATAGAACACTTTAGCGTAGTACTTCTTCCCAAGCCATATAAATTCTTGGAGAGATTATTGGGTATAGAAGAAGGATCATACCTCCCAATTCTTAAGATGCTGAATGAACCTTTTCTTTATTATGAACCAGCCCGGCTGGAGTTGGGAGACTGATAAAATAGTCAGTAGTC
>SOIB01000177.1 GCA_004377355.1 Candidatus Stahliibacteriota bacterium
AGCGCACAATTTCAGATGTATACTTAAATCCATCAGGACTCCACCATACTGCTATGCTTGGAAAGAATGGAAGCCAGAGATTTTCAAGTATTGTATTTGTATGTTGTAATAAAATAGGATAGAATCCAACTATCCTGTTTGGCACGAATACTGAAATTTCCGGGACTTATAAAGACATCTGTACTACGTTGTTATATGCCGAACGGATATTTTTAACACCTTCATACATCACGGAACGTGGGCGTAATATTTATTTGTGTTTTTGTAATCAAGTTGCAGGTGTATATATTTTATTTGAATGAAAGACAGTGACGTAATATATTCTTAACAAAAAAAATTAATCTCCATAAAATATCCTTTGTTGATAAAACCACGTCGATGAATCTTAAACATGATGGGTTTTATACCTCTCGCATGGTTCAAGGCTAAACAAAGATCTTAACTTATAACCCTTCATATGCAAGTCTATCAAAAACATCAAAAAGGTTTTACATTAATTGAGCTCATGGTAGTAATTGTCATTATTGGCATATTGGCTACGATTGGGATTGCTATTCTATTGAACATACAAGAGAGGGCTTATATAGATACATTAAAATCGGATCTTTTAGCAGCTTACAAGGCATCAGTCGTTTACCATACAGAGAATCCAGATGGTGTGATCACTATAGATATTCTCAAAGAGCATGGCTATAGCCAGAGTAAAAAAGTCAATCTCAATATAGTTGATGGAAGTGCGGACGGCCTGGAAATAACTGCTACACACCCAGGTGTACACGGTGTCTATCAAGTTGATAAAGATGGTCGTATATCTAAACAGTGATTATTAAGAATAGTTAAAGGGAGCTTTCGATGAGAATAAGACGTCATTACCTTATAAAGAAAAAAATGCAGCTTGGATTGACCTTTAGGTTCCTCTTCCTTACAATCCTGCTTTCTCTCTTTATTGGATTTGAGGTGTATATCACAGTATGGCCTGTTGTTTCGGGGGTTATTTCAAAGGATTTAATGAATCTTATCAGGTATCAGATCTTTTTCAGATCGCTCTTTTTTGTTCTACCACTGCTTTTTGTCATTGTGGCCTTTTCTATCATTTTTAGCCATCGTATAGCAGGCCCTGTCTATCGCCTAGAGCGGACGCTCGATATGGTGATTAAAGGAGAAGATGTAGGAGATATCAAATTAAGGAAGGGTGATGAACTTCAAGAGCTTGCAGCAAGAATAAATGATCTTATCCATATACTCAAAAAGGCAAAAGCTCCTATAACAAAAGATAGCCCTCCCCCAGGATGATGCGTGAATTCTTATCACCATAAGGACAAAGCTTTCTGATATTTTGATATTGCCAACTTTCGGCCAGCCTCCCTGCGTTCCTTGACAGAGCACTGTGTTTCATCCCTACCATGATGTTTAATAGTCTAAACCTGACCTCACAAATCTTGGATAAGGATTTGACCTCAGCCCCTAAAATTTGATAATGTCATGACTACTGAACTGAACGTATTCTTTAATAAAATTAGATTGATAGAGAGTAAAGACTTTGGCAAGAATTGTTGAATTTCCCAATCGCAGTTTTTAGATAAATGGGGTCTTTAAGATACCTCTCGAAAGATTGTTCCTATCCAGACCTTGATCTTGGCCTGCACCAAGAAGGAAGTGAAAAAAATCTCCTCAGAGGGGTCTAGTGATATTCTCAATTGTCTGAATAAGTGATGAATTTTGATTGAAATATGCTATTTCTTGTGACTACCAGGAAATGTCGAGTTCATCTTGAAATATATATTTTCCACAGAGATTTCTTCTCTATCAGGGTGCAGTTTAATATTGATCTTTCAACTACTGTATGTAATCGTTAAATTTGTCAAATTTAAGTATATGGCACGCTATACGTAACATATCCTGTTTATTCTAGTAATATTGATGGG
>SOIB01000024.1 GCA_004377355.1 Candidatus Stahliibacteriota bacterium
AAAAGGAGGGTAAATGCTATTATTATTGATTCCATTTTACATACCTTTTTCTGAGGTTGATAGTGCATTAAGTTCACTTAATCTAAATCGTGAAGCTCTTTACTTTTCAAGGCTCGAATGGATTGATTCAAAGCTTATCCTACCAAGAGTTATAGAACTTATGGAGAACCCTTTAAAAGGAGAAAAGTATAGTGACAAAATCATCGGAGCAATTAATAGCACACTTTCGGATCTAATAATGAGTGTTTCATATGATTTAGGGGTAAAGTTAGAAAAACAGGAATGCAGTATTAATAGTATAAATGAACTGATTTTATGTTTAAATAAGGCAAAAAAGTTAAAAGATGATGCATTCAAGGACTTATCAAAGAGAGACAGGTTGATACTCCTTTCAAAACTACCTGGAAGATGGGAAAATGAAGAAGATTCAACAGATGATTGGCTAAAAAGTGTGTTATTAGAGCGTTATAATATCGAATTTGATACAACTCACATCAATGAAGATAGTATAATGAAAATTTTCAAAAAAGTAGATTTAAAGAGGTTATTAGAAAGTGGTTTTTTGCTCTATAAGATCGCACTTGAAGTCCCCAAACTAATAAATAGCATACCAGACGATAGCCTTCCTGAAATTATTGAAATGGATCTTGGAAGGATAATTATTGGGAGTAGGGGAGTGGATCATTACAATGGAGATATACCATTTATACTGGAGCCAGGTGGTAATGATGTATATAACAACTGCGGAGGAGCATTAGGGATTTTGGATTCTACTTTTGGTTTAAGCCTTATAGTTGATGTTGCGGGTAATGATATATATCGTAGTGATGAGATAATAACGATTGGTGCATCTCTAGGTGGATGTGCACTTATGCTTGATATGGAAGGAGATGATTACTACAACTGTTCTCATTATTCAATCGGCTCAGGATATATGGGTTTTGGGCTACTTATAGACCAGAGTGGCAATGATTTCTATAAAGGAGGTATATTTTCCATTGGTGCAGCCAACTTCGGACTTGGTATAAATATAGATCTTGGTGGGGATGATTCATATAGAACCACAAGTTATGGGGAAGGTTTTGGTAGCACATATGGATATGGAATTTTAGCAGATTATCAAGGTTCGGATATCTATTATGCTGGAGGTAGATATTTCCACACTCCACTCCAACCAAATTCTTATAAGTCTTTTTCTCAAGGGTTCGCAACTGGGGTGCGTCCCGATTGGGGCGGTGGAATTGGTTTTCTCTACGATGGTGGTGGTAATGATTTCTACAATGGTGATATTTATACTCAGGGTGTGGGTTACTGGTGTTCAGCAGGGTTTTTAATTGACAGGAATGGGCAGGATAGATACTTAGCAACAGAATACGCGCAGGGTGCAGGGATTCATTTCGCCTATGGATACCTTGCAGATCTTGGAGGTAATGACCATTATTTCTCTCGATTTGGTCCATCACTTGGTGAGGGACATGACTTTTCATGTGGGATACTAATAGATACTAAAGGAGATGACTGGTATTCTGTAAGTGGTGGATTGGGGATAGGGTTGAATAACTCCTTTGGACTTTTTGCTGACATTTCCGGGAATGATGTATATAACATAACAGAGAAACTTGGAATAGGTGATGTGAAATGTGCGCGGGGATTTTGTGGAATAGGAATCTTTCTTGATTTAGGAGGAAATGATGAGTACCCTGCAGGAAGAGGTGCTGATAATTTATCATGGATTAATAATGACTTTGGTATAGGTATTGATAAAGGGAGTGAAGTGGTGGAGGAAGTAATTGCCCAACGTCCGGTTCCTGATTTCTCTGATATGAATATTGAGGAATTATTCAAAATCGCATCAGAGTGGGGAGTTGGGGATAATAAAGATAGAGTTATAGCAGCAAGAGAAAATTTGAGTAAAAGAGGTAAGGTTGCTCTTAATTATATCTTTCTTAATAAAATTGATACCAAAAGTGGACTCGAGCTTAGGGCAATAGAACATTCTTTGAAGGAAAACAGAGATTCAATGATTACTTATCTTAAAGCAAATATACACAACCCTAAAGAAGAAGCAAGAAAGAATATATTCCACTTTATTGGAAAATTTCAGGTTACATCCCTATCTGACTCACTTATAGTTGCTCTAAGGCAGAGTGAGAATAAGTATATCCTTCGGTATATAGTCCATGCTCTTGGAAAAGTGAAAGAAAAAAGAGCAGTGGATGAATTGATAGGTTATTTAGATGAAGAAGAACCATTAAAGATTAATTCTATTAAGGCATTAGGTGAAATAGGGGACACAATTGCAATAAATCCATTACTGGATCAATTTGAAAGTCCACTTGTTACAGTAAGATCATCTATACTTAAATCTCTAATTTCTTTTGATACTCTGCTTTATCCATACATTGAAAAGAGATTAGAAAAGGATTTTCACCCCGATTTATTACTCCTGGGAGCAAAAGCTATTGCTTCGGAGTGTGGAAACTTCCGAAGAGAAGTAAAAAGATCGCTGTTCATCTATCTTGATAATTCCGATTGGGAAAAAAGATTATATGCAGCAAGAGGTCTTTCTCTTTTGGGAGGTGAAGATGTAGTAGTGAAATTTAGACTAAAACTCGATTCCGAACCAAATCCACTTATCAGGGGAATCTTTACTTTTTTTCTACAAAGATATGTTGAATAATTTACCTACTTGCATTTATCCTGTTAGTTAATATCATAAAACAGCGCATATTCATACTCCAGAATAAAGAGCTATAAGGATATGTGTAAATAAAGAGCACTGTTTCTAAAGTGAAGAAATTAATATAGATTATTTCTTTAATACTTAGAAAAAAAGAAAAATGGAGGTAATTATTATGGAGAAGATGATATATACTTTTGGGGATGGAAAAGCTGAAGGGAATATCAAAATGAAAAAAATCCTGGGAGGTAAAGGAGCAGGATTAGCTGAAATGACCAGTATTGGTATTCCAGTTCCACCAGGATTTACTATATCTTCTGAGGTCTGTATCTACTACTATAAAAATAAGAAATTTCCTGAAGAATTAGAGAAAGAAGTAATGGAAAAAAATAAAAAGGTAGAAGAAATAATGAAAGAAAAGTTCGGTAGTCGTGAATCTCCATTACTACTTTCTGTCCGTTCAGGTGCTGCTATTTCTATGCCAGGTATGATGGACACAATACTCAATCTAGGTTTAAATGAAGAAATTGTAGAGGCTCTTATTTCACAAACGAATGACCCTCGATTCGTCTATGATAGTTATCGACGTCTCATACAGATGTATGGAGATGTAGTAATGGGTGTGGAACATGACGATTTTGAAGAAATAATACAATCCACTAAGGATAAGAAGGGCGCTTTGAATGACGCAGACCTCCATTGGCAAGATTGGAAGGATATTGTAATTAAATCAAAAGAGTTAATCAAGGAAAAAACAGGAGAAGAATTCCCTCAATCACCGCAGGAACAATTAATGGGTGCTATCACTGCAGTATTTACATCATGGGATAACAAAAGAGCCAGGGAATACAGGAGAATAAATGCCATTCCCGATGACCTGGGAACAGCAGTTAATGTTCAGGCAATGGTCTTTGGTAATAAAGGTGAAAATAGTTCAACTGGTGTAGCATTTACAAGAAATCCAGCAACAGGTGAGAATGTCTTCTATGGGGAATTTCTTTTCAATGCACAGGGGGAAGATGTCGTTGCAGGTATCAGAACTCCGGGACCTATAAGCGAGAAACAGACAAAAGAATCAGGCGGAGAGAAACCCTCCCTTAAAGTAAGCATGCCCGAAATATATAATCAACTTGAGAATGTAAGGATGAAGCTTGAAGAACATCTTAGGGACATGCAGGATCTGGAATTTACAGTTGAGAATAATAAGCTCTGGATTTTGCAGACAAGAGCAGGAAAAAGGACTGCTATAGCTGCTGTTAAAATTGCAGTGGAAATGAAGGAAGAAGGTCTTATCAGCAAGGAAGAAGCAATCATGCGAATTACTCCTGCCAATATAGATCAATTATTACACCCTATGATTGATCCCAAGGCAAAAACTGAAGTCATTGCAAAAGGTCTTCCTGCCTCTCCAGGTGCTGCATCAGGTCAGGTTGTATTCACCTCTGATAATGCAGTTCTTGAGGTAAATGCTGGAAAGAAAGTTATCCTTGTAAGACATGTTACATCGCCGGAGGATGTTGGAGGAATGCACGTTTCACAAGGAATCCTTACATCAAGAGGTGGTATGACATCACATGCAGCAGTAGTTGCCAGAGGTATGGGTACACCCTGCATTGTGGGGTGTGAGTCTATATCAATTAACCACGATAAAAAGATTTTTACCGTTAATGGTAACGAAATAAAAGAGGGTGATATTATTACCATTGATGGGACAACTGGGAATGTTATCCTCGGGGATGTTCCCAAAGTTGAACCACAGATTTCAGGAGATTTTGAAAAACTTATGGAATGGGCTGATGAGATAAGACGATTGGGAGTTAAAGCAAATGCAGATACCTACAAAGATGCAAAGAAAGCAAGAGAATTTGGTGCAGAGGGAATAGGTCTTGCAAGAACTGAGCATATGTTCTTTGCAGAAGATAGAATCCCTTCAATGCAGGAAATGATACTTGCAAAAACTCCCGAAGAAAGGAAAAAAGCCCTTGAAAAGATACTTCCAATGCAAAGAGATGATTTCGAGGGACTCTTCAGAGCTATGGATGGCTATCCTGTGATTATAAGATTACTTGATCCTCCATTGCATGAATTTCTTCCTGCGGACGAATCCTCTATAAAGGAACTTGCATCAAATATTGGTTTACCTGTAGAAAAAATACATGAGAAGATTAGAAGCCTTTCAGAAGCAAATCCTATGCTTGGTCTTCGTGGATGCCGGTTAGGAATACTTTATCCCGAGATAACAGAGATGCAGAGTAGGGCAATCTTTGAAGCTGCAGTAAATATCACAAAAGAGGGAGTTAAAGTTATTCCTAAAGTTATGATACCTCTTTCAGGATTTTCTGAAGAAGTCAGGAATCAGAAAGATATTATTAAGAAGGTAGCAGAAGAAGTTCTGGAAAAATCAGGAGTAGAAATTGAATATCAGATAGGGACAATGATTGAATTACCCAGGGCAGCCTTAACCGCTTATGAAATAGCAAAAGAGGCAGAATTCTTCTCTTATGGAACAAACGACCTAACACAAACTACCCTGGGATTTTCACGTGATGATGTCGGTAAATACATTCCAGACTATATAGAGAAAGGAATAATATCTAATGACCCATTTCAAACCCTGGATCAAACTGGTGTGGGGCAACTTGTAGAAATGGGATTAAAGCGTGGTAAAGCAGCAAGAAAAGATTTAGAAGTAGGTATATGTGGTGAACATGGGGGCGATCCTGCATCAATTGAATTCTGCCATCATATTGGGCTTGATTATGTAAGTTGCTCTCCCTACCGTGTACCAATTGCAAGACTTTCAGCTGCACAGGCAGCTATAAAAGAGAAAGAAAGTATCTCGCAAAGACGCAAAGGCTACAAAGAAAAACAATAGCAAATTTTTTGTTAAAGCGCAAAGACAGCAAATCACGCAAAGGTGAAAAGAAATACACCTTTGCCTGCTTTACATATTTGTGAGAGATTAATTTGAATTGAGATGAAAAATAAGACTTTTTATTATCGGTTTCTAATCGTTCTCATTTCAATAGTCCTTTATATGTCTTTTTTGTGCCCCTCTATTAGTTCTGGAGATAGTGGAGAGCTTGCAGCATCTGCACATATCCTTGGTATTCCACACCCACCAGGGTATCCATTTTATATGATATTAGGAAGATTGTTCTCAATGATATTTCCAGGAAATCCTGCTCTGGGAATGAACATTCTTTCATCTATTTTTGCTATTCTTTCTCTTTTACTTGTATTCCAGATATTACTTGACTTTGGCATCAAGCCTCAAATTGCTTTCATCCCCTCAATTCTTTTATCTATTCATCCTTTATTTTTGCAGTTTGCAACAATTACCGAGGTATACACCATAACATCTTTCTTCTTCCTTTTAGAACTACTTTTGCTTAAAAGGGATAACTACCTATTACTCTCATATGTTGTGGGCATTTCCTTCCTTATACATCCAATGCTTTGGATTATTGGAGTTTATTCACTCTATAAAATACTAAAGAGAGACTATCGTCTTATTATCTATTCATTTGTTGGTATTTCAGTTATTCTTTATTTACCGATACGTTCCATTTCCAATCCACTGATAGACTGGGGTAATCCTGAAACTTTAAGGGGAGTTATTTCTCATATTTTAAGATTTGAATACTATAGAGAGGTTAAAGTTCCATTCACATTTTTAATTATCTATAAGGAATTCTTAATCTGGCTTAAAATCACTCTTAGGGATACTAACTTTTTGCTATTACTTCTTCCATTTGCCATTAAAAGTGTAAAAAAGGAGTATCTTTTATTACTTTTAGCCTATTCCCTACCTCTTGCTCTATTTCTGCATTTTAAGCCGAACGAATTGAACCTTGAAGCAAACAGAGTATTCTTTTTACCTCAACTCATATTGATTCTAATTCTATCTACATTTGCACTAAAAAGGATAAAAATGAAATTCCTGCCAATCGTGGGAACATTTATCTTAACTGTCTTCTTTATTCTTGGTTACCAGGAAAGATTATTCCAAAGGAGTTGGACTTCTTTCGACTATATTAAAACTATATTGGAACAAACTGAAATTGATAAAAGAAGCTGGCGTCCTGTTATACTATCCAGGGGTGATGCTTTAACCTTCCCGCTTCTCTATATTGAGGTATTAACAGAAAGGATTAAAGTAAAAGTTAATACACCTGGTCTCAGGATACATACAGAAGATACCCCGGATTACTCTACTTACTGGAATGAAGATTTCAGTGTATATGACAGAATGCTATTTTCAAAAGAGGCACACGAGTTAAAACCCTGGAATTTCAGAATAAGGCAGGGCAGGAAGGATATACTTGAAGACGAATTGTATATTAAGGCACTAACTCGTTATGCTGTTTATCTATATAAGAGAGGAGAAACCACACTCTCATTATCTATTTTAAAAGAAGCAATTAATGTTTCCTGGCTAAATTCCCATAAAATTACTGTTGCTTCTGCCTACGATGAAATCAAATATTACGAGCAATCAGTTAATATCGAAAAGGAGATACTAAAAAAAGAACCTGATTATCCTGGTATATACCATAGTCTATATTATTCTCACTTACAAATGGGGAAGATAGATGAAGCAGAAAACTTTCTTGCTGAAGGCTTATTAATTCAGGACGATAAGAACCTCCTGAATGATGCAGGAGCATACTTCGCTGAAAAAGGATTTACAAATACCGCATTTTTATTCTTTCTCGATGGTCTGTTCAAAGGAGCTCCATCTTCTGGAGCAAATATAAGAAAATTGATAAAAAATGAGATCTTAATTGAAAATATCAGAGATTAAAAATTCCTTATACTCACTCAGATAAATCGACTTTATGTGCCTATTTAATATTATACAAGTATTTCTAAATCTAAAATAATATCTTTCGATATTCTTAAAATTAACAATATTAAATACCTAAAGCTTATAAATACAATTGTAAATAGAAAATATTAGATTATTGTATAATTTTTTTGTCTAAATTTTTAGCAAATTGCAAAATATTTGCAACATGCAATTTTATATCTCACTTAAGTTCCTGGTATTCAAAACATTAGATTTTGGCACAAATTTTTTAGGTTTGTACATGTTATGAAGAATAAGATATACCGTGGGTTTACATTGGTTGAATTAATGGTTGTGGTAGTAATTATCGGAATTATTGCTGCTATAGCAATTCCTAATTTTGTAAAAGTTGTTGATAAATCAAGAGAAGCTACTGTCAAGAGCAATATGCATACAGTGCAGTTTGTGGCAGAATTATACAAAGTTGATAATCCACCGAAATATCCTGATAATGCTACAACAATCATTAACACCAGCAATATCCCACAAAAATTCAAAAATCCATTTAATCCATCCGACCCTGCTCTCCAGGATAAGAGTGATGGTGATATAGAGGGAGTTGTTGAGTACGATACGGAAGATCCTTATAATAGATATACCATAACAGGAATTGGACGTAATGAACAGTCCCTTGACCTTACACTTGTTCAGGGTGAATTATAATCATGAATTTTGCAAATTGCGAGGCATTTGCATTATGAGAATATATTCTAGTTTTAACTCGCTAATTATAAGTGAATTAGGTAATGGAACGATTTTTGTATAAATATATGAGCTCATTGAAAATTATTATGTTGTATGTTCAACCTTTAAATAATATAAGGAGGTACTAATGAAGAAGAAAGGTTTTACACTCATCGAACTAATGGTTGTGGTTGTTATCATAGGTATACTTGCAGCAATAGCCATACCTAATTTTGTTAAAGTCATCGATCGTGCAAAGGTTGCCTCTGTAAAGGCAAATATGAAAACATTGCAGACAACTATTGAGGCGATGTCAGTAGATCATATGGGAAGATATCCGAACTCCGATTTAAATAAAGACCAAATTAGAGATGAGCTTCCTTCTAACTTCAAGAATCCCTATGATGGCACCGATGCTTTGGCTGGTAATGCTTTAGTATTTGGCATCCCCACTGGAACGGAAGGTGCAGCCGGTTATCAAGCGGTTGACGCTGGTGCCACATTTGCGGAAACGGGCTATACGATCCTGGGTGCTGGTAAAAACGGGATATCTATTGATCTGACCCTAACACCTGGTCAATAATAGATAAACGCTGACAAAAAAAGGGGACGGACATCCGTCCCCTTTTTTTTACACGAATGAATTCGTGCCTACATAGATAAAATTTCAACCAGATGATCCATCTCCTCTTTTGTCCTTTTCTCAGTAACAGAAATGAGGAGATGGTTCTTCCATTCATTTCTAAATTTACCCAGGTCGATGCCCATAAGAAACCCTTCCTTCAATCCTTCCTCTATTGCTTTTTCCGAACCATAAGGAATCAGAACAACAAATTCCCTGAAGAAAGACTTCCCGCTCTTTTTATTATATGGTAATTCGAATCCAGCATCTTCTAATTTATTTGCAAGATAATGGGATTTTTGTGTTGTCTGTATTGCAACCTCCCTTATTCCTTCGCCACCCATTGCTGCTAAATAAAGGGCTGAAGTAAGTGCACATAATTGTTGATTAGTGCAGATATTTGATGTAGCACTCTCCCTTCTGATATGTTGCTCTCGGGTCTGTAGAGCCATAACAAATCCAGTTCTTCCTTCATGGTCTATAGTTTTTCCCGATATTCTTCCAGGCATTTTCCTAATGAATTTCTCCTTTGCAGTAAAGATTCCAAGATGAGGTCCACCAAGGCTCATTGGTAATCCCAGTGATTGACCCTCTGCTGTAGCTATATCCACGTCAAATTCACCGGGGGTCTTTAGTATTCCCAGAGAAATGGGATCAAAACTCAAAATAGCAAGTGCATTTTTATCATGAGCCTTTTCTACAAACTTTGAAACTTCCTCTAAATTACCAAGATAATTTGGATGTTGTATCACAACACCCACGGTTCTATCATCAACAGTAAACCCTTCTGGATCAGTGATTCCTTCTTTTAGTGGTATCAATTCAATTTGATATCTTCTCGCAAGATATGTCTTTATAACCTCGAGATAATGAGGGTTTACCCCTTCTGAAATTATAACTTTTTCTCTTTTTGTTCCTGTTATCGCCATATAAACAGCTTCGGCAAGTGCTGTCGCACCATCGTAGATTGAAGCATTGGAAATATCCATTCCTGCCAGTTCACATATCATAGATTGATACTCATACATAGCCTGCAGGGTTCCCTGTGATACTTCTGCTTGATATGGAGTATATGCGGTGTAAAACTCAGGTCTTCTTATGATATGGTCAATTACCGATGGTATATAGTGGTCGTAAACTCCACCTCCTGCAAAGCATATTAGTTCTTTATTAGAATTTTCAAGCCGCTTGACTTCTTTCCTTACTTCTAATTCACTTAAAGGGGGAGGAAAGTTAAATGATAAACGCTTTTTTAGCTCATCTGGTATAGCTTCAAATAGTTCTTCTATACCCTTCCCTATAACCTCAAGCATTTCTTTACGTTCAAATTCGGTTACGGGAATATATCTCATTCTTCTCTTTCAATTATTCCTTTATATTCTTCTGCATCCAACAGATCTTTTAATTCTTCGGGATCTGAAATCTTAATACGAACAATCCATCCCGCATCATATGGATCCTTGTTTATTAAATCTGGATGGTCTTCTAACTCCCTATTAACCTCAACTATTTTCCCTGATAGAGCTGTATAGAGGTCACTCACTGTCTTTACAGCCTCTATTGTTCCAATTGCTTCTCCCTTATGAACTTCAACTCCTTCTTCAGGGAGTTCGATATATACTATATCAGATAATTCGGATTGCGCATAATCAGTTATACCTTCCACAATTTCACCATTTTCCTGTCTTATCCACTCATGATTTTCTGTATAAAAAAGCTCATCTAAAATTTTCATCTAACCTCCTGTTTATTTCCAGGTAAAATCTCCATTTTTCATCTTACTATTATCTCTTAAGCGTTCCATTCTTCCAGAAAGGTAGTGTTAAAACATCACCGTCTATCATTTTTTCCCTTATCTCGATTTCGATATTAGTTCCTACTTTATGGAAGGGTTTTTTCACGTAACCCATAGCAACAGGATAGTTCAAGGTAGGGGAGTGACATCCACTGGTTATCAAACCTATCTCTTCTCCATCTTTATATATGGCATATCCATGCCTGGGTATAGCCCTTCCTTCAAATTTCATTCCTACCAGCTTTCGAGTTATGCCTTCTTTTTGTTGTTTAGCCAGTGCCTCTTTTCCAATAAAATCTAACTTATCCATCTTTACAAGCCATATAAGACCAGCTTCAAGGGGCGTTGTTTCCTTTGTTATATCATTTCCATATAAACAGTATCCCATTTCAAGCCTGAGGATATCTCGTGCGCCTAAACCACATGGAGTAATATGAGTTTCACTAGCTTCTCCAGTTTCCATCAATAAATCCCAGATCTTATTTCCTACCTGTGCATCTCCATATATCTCAAATCCATCTTCTCCGGTATAGCCAGTTCTTGAGATAATGACTTTACATCCACCAATTTCTTCCTCTTTTGCCCAGTAGAAACGAAGATTGGAAATATCCTTTTTTAAAATTTGATTAATTAAACTCTCAGATAGTGGACCCTGCAACGCAAGCTGAAAATAATTATCGCTTCTATTCCTTATCTCAATGTCCCCTTTTTCATTCTTCATAATCCATTCAAAATCCTTGTCCTGATTTGAAGCATTTACTACAAGCAGGTAGCACTCAGGCAATCGGTATATTAAGAAATCGTCCACAATTCCACCATCAGGATAGAGCATAGTCGTATATTGAGCTTGCCAGACATTCAAATTTGAAACATCGTTTGTTGTAACCCAGTTAACGAAATCCAGAGCATCCTTACCACTTATCTCTATCTCACCCATATGAGACACATCAAATAACCCCACTCTCTCCCTTACTGCTTTAACTTCATTGATAATAGATGAATACTGAATAGGCATCTTAAAGCCTGCAAAATCAACCATTTTCCCATTAAATTCAATATGTTTTTCATAGAATGGTGTTTTCTTCATTTTCCCTCAATTTTACTCCGCTTAGTATGACAAAGGGGGGTAAGTTTGTCAAGTCCTAAACCATCAAGGTGTTGGCTTGAGATTAGAAAGTCTTGACAGGGTGTAATTCACCGATATAATCGTCTATGATGGATTATTTTATTCTAATGCGTCCGACACTATTTATTCCAGTGTGGATGTTCTTTCTCTTAGGTGTGCATTTTGCTGATGGTTCTCTCAATTTTCGATCCATCTCTATCTTTATTCTTTATACTTCACTTATGGGTGGAGTATATATCTTGAACCAGATAGTGGATAGGGAGTCTGATAGAAAGAATGAAAAGCTTTTCCTCCTATCGGATGAAATAATCCCTATATCTTATGCATATCTTGAGATGTTATTGCTATTTATTATACCACTTGGTCTTTCTATTCTTTTTGGCAAAGTTATTTTTTTTTATTTTCTCCTATCACTTTTTATGGGAATAACATATTCATTGCGTCCATTCCAGATAAAAGCAAGACCATTTCTAGATCTACTCTGGAATTCTACTGGGTATGGATTCCTTGCCTTTATTATTGGTTGGATTTCGGTAAGTAACCCTTCTTATCAGATGTGGATTCGGGGAATGCCATATTTATTGGTAGTTGGAGCGGTTTTTGCCAACACTACTATCCCGGATATAAAAGGGGATAGGGAAGAAGGTAAGATAACTACTGGGGTTTTTCTGGGAATGAGAAAGACTCTAATATTAGGAGTGATTCTTGACTTCTTTGCCCTCATCGCTTCCTATCTTTTTAGAGACTACATATGCTTTATATTAGCAGCTATATCTTTGCCAATCTTCATTTACGCTGCTATTTCTACTCGAAACAAATCTATACTCTTATCATTTAGAGCACCAGTTGTTATACTTGCAGTAGAGGTATCAATTATAACTCCCATTATAATTCCTCTTTTCCTCTTAATATTTTTAATCCAAAAGATTTATTATCGTAAGAAATTTAATATTAATTATCCAGCCATTTACAGTGGTGCAGACAAGGAATTCTAAAGTGTTGCACTTAGTTCTCATATTCCTGAGTCTTTCCCCAAAAGCAGATAGCCTACTTATAAAAGCAATTAAGCTATCCTATCAGGAAGAATTTGCTCGTTCAGAATCACTTCTTAAAATAGTAATCAATGAGAATGCTAACCATCCTGCTCCTTATTTTGCCCTGGTGTCACTTTATGAGTTAATGTGGGTAGACTCTGGCAATGATTCAATTATAGGTAAACTTTTATCATACTCTGATTCAAGTATTATATTTGCAAATGAATGGATAAAAAGATATCCTGATGATGCATGGGGCTATTTCTTTCTGGGTGGAACTTATATATTACGTATATTTTATTATGAACTAAAAGGCGAAATTCTAAAAGGCCTTCCATTTGTAGGACCAGCTCTTAAATGGCTCTCTAAAAGCCATGCCAGAGATCCTAATATATACGATGTTTATCTTGGACTTGGCGTTTGGGAATATTTTAAAGGTCATTTTCCCTTCTTCACTTCGAGGAAGGAAAAAGGTCTCTTGATGATTAAGAAAGCAAGTGAGAAAGGAAAATATGTTTCCCTATATGCAACCTTCACACGTGCTGAGATTTTTCTTAAAGAAAGAAAATTTGATGAAGCGATATCAATCCTAACGCCATTAGTGGATTCTTTTCCTGGCTCTAGGACCCTAACCTGGCCACTCCTTAAGGCTTATTACGGAAAAAAGGATTATGATAATGCTTTTATTATTGTTAATAAACTTATCGATATCTCGCATGATAATAAATTCTCCTATTTTGTTGCAAATTATTATAAAACAAAGATATTAATTGCTCTACGGAAACTTAAAGGAGCGAGAGAAAATTGTAAGCTTGCCCTAGAACTCGACGTTAATTTGAATTCACCAAACGTTAAATCAATGAAAGAAGAACTAAGTAAAATCCTAAAAGAATTAAATCACAAGATGGGAAGCGAATAAGGATTAAGTAAATCTGAACTTACCTCTTTTGCATATTTTCTTAGCTTTCTTATTCTCTAATTTACTCATTCACCCACTTACCCATCCAATCAATAGAGTTTTCGTCTTCTCCATCGAAGGTAGAGATAACCTACTGCAAGTCCCCCCAAATGAGCAAGATGGGCTATTCCTCTTCCACCAGCAATTAACATTAAGAATTCAATACCTCCAAACAATAATACAGCATATCGAGCTTCTATCGGTATAAATAAGGGAAATATCAATAATTTCCTTCTCGGGAAGGTAATACCAAAGGCAAGTAAGATTCCAAACACTGCACCTGATGCTCCCACAACTGGAACCATGGATTGAAAATTAAATATAGAATATATAAATGCTGCTCCAACTCCACAGATAAAATAATATTTATAGAATTCCTTTGTCCCCCACAAATATTCTAATTCTCTTCCAAACATCCAGAGTATATACATATTGATTCCAAGATGCCAGAATCCTCCATGGAGAAACATATATGTAACCCCTTGCCATACCCAACCCTTCATAAATTGCCTTGGTAAAAGGGAAAAATAATAGATAAATGGGATATTACTCCTTAAAAAAACCATCTGTATAAAAAATACAACAACATTTGCTATGATTAGATTTCTTATACCGCTTTGGGTTTGTCTAAACATAATAAATACTCCTTAGTAAAGCCATTTTAAGATATAACCAAGAATCAATATTCCTATGACTCCGAATAAATTTATTTTAAACATAAAACCAAGGGTTAACATAATGATATGAAGATCGATGGTAACAGGATGAAATCCAATCTGAAAAGAATAAATCATAACCCTCTTAACAGCCCCATAAGGTAAAAGTAGACCTAAAATATCACCTATAAGTGTTCCAATAAGAATACCTGCTAAAAAGATAAATATTGTAAGTCCAATGTTTTTTCGTAGTTTACGCAACTTCGACTTTCCTTTCGAGCTTTGTATACAACCAGTAAGCTGATATGCCCGTGATAGAACCTGTTACAAGTGATAGCAGAACAAACGGGGGGAGTAGAAAACTCAAGGATGCTTTGCCAAGAAAAAGAACCGATATTATTAAAACTTGAGTGATCGTATGGCTTTCTGCTCCCAATATACTAATTCCCATAAGGCTGAGGCCCCTTCCATATCTTACTGCAATTCCCATAATTGTTACGCTTACAATTGTTCCACTAATGGATAATAAAAAAGAGGGGGTGAAAAGACGTCCTATTACAATACTACCTATAACCGATTTCAATATTCCAACAAGTAACGCCTCCTTATACCCATAATTTAAAAGTACAAGCAGAATAAAAATATTTGCTAGACCAAATCGAATTCCAGGCACAGGTCTTGGGATTAAACTCTCTATAACAAATAGACTGACTGTAGCTGCTGTAAAAACTGATATATGAGCAATTCTATTCTGTAATTGCATCAAACTGCTCTCCTTCTATGCATATTAATATACGATTGGGAACACAGACTATCTGCTCTCCTTTATTTTTAATCCAACCCATTTTCATACATATCTTTAGCGGACACGTAGATTCTATAACTCTAACCCTTCCATCTTTAATCTCAATCATAATTATACCAATTTTACCTTCAATTTTTAGAATTCTATCCTCGTTGAGAGGATATATAAATTCCTTCTCTTTGTCAACTATAACCCTCACTTTCTTACCTTCCACACGTGGAATAAAAAAAAGTGCTGATAGGAAAATTAGAATAATTACAAAATCACCTATCTTTAAAGGACGATATCTATTGTTCGATTGCAATTTGAGCAACTTCCTTCTTTTATTCCAACTATTTTGGAGCTGAAGCCTATTCTTTCTATAAGAAGATTTGAACATTCAGGGCAATATGTATTTTCCGCACGTTCTAATCTGACGTTACCAATATAAACATAATAAAGATAACGACTCGCGATTTCGTATGCATCCATTAATAAAGGAACAGGCGTTGGAGGTCTTTCGTAACCCTGATATGGGTAATATCTTGAAATATGTAAGGGAATTGTTTTATCAATAGAAGAAAGCCATTTAGATAACTCTTCAATGTCTTTATCATTATCTCCAGGTATAAGCAGATTAGTTACCTCCACATGAATTTTTTTTGAAGCTAACTCAATAGTTCTTAAAGTAGTTTTAAGGTCTCCTTTTAACACCTTTTTATAGTATTCCTCATTCATTGATTTAAGGTCAATGTTCATAGCACTCACTATTTCAATAAGTTCCATCAACGGCTTTTCAGAAATTAAACCATTTGTAACCATGACCAGGTCTACTCCAGAAGGTCTGGCATATTCTGCTACATCCTTTATATATTCAAACCAGATTATTGGCTCACTATATGTAAAAGCAATTGAAGGAGTATTGTATCGTTTAGTCATCTTTAACAGTTCCTCTGGTCCTACATATTGTGTTGGACTTTTTCTTGCAGTAATACTATAATTCTGACAGTATGGACATCTCATGTTGCACCCATTAGGGGAAATTGATAATATCATTGTTCCAGGATGAAAATGGAATAAAGGTTTCTTTTCAATTGGGTCTACTGCAATAGAAGTGGTTTCTCCATAATTCTGCACAGAAAGTTTTCCACCTTCATTCTTTCTGGCCCAGCATAATCCTTCTTCTCCGGGTGGGATGACGCAATTATGTGGGCAAAGTTCACATCGAGTTATATCATCTCTTATTACTTCATAATATTCTGCTTCCCTTTTATTCACATTTCCTCCATTATAAAGCTCTCTGTAAAATTATGAATATTTCTCGAAGAATCAACTATTATAGCCTCAATATTCTTTTCTTTTATAAAACAGATTGCCCTGTTCATTCCCATTGCAAAAATAGCAGTAGAGAGCGCGTCTACGATAAGACCATCCCTGCCAATTACTGTCACTGATTGAATCTCCATAGCTGGATATCCTGTAGTTGGATTAATTATATGATGATAACGTATACTATCCAGAAAGAAATATCTCTCATAATCGCCTGATGTTGCAATAAAACGATTAGATAGTTTACATACTCCAACTACTCCATTACTTTTTCTCGGATGTCGAACACCAATTACCCAACTCTCTTTACCCCTCTTTTCCCCAATGAGTACAATATCACCCCCTGCCTCGATAAGGGCAGAAGAAATACCAATCCCTCTAAGTATCCTGTTAGCGCGATTAAGCGCATAACCCTTGGCTATACCTCCAAGAGTTATACTACCACCTGTGGGGAGGAATAGACTGTCGGAAATCAATACAGCCTTGCTGTAATCTACAAACGAAAGAAGTGAATCTATAGTTACCTTATCAGGTAATGTAGGTCTCTTAAAATAATTCCACTCTTTAAGGATTGGATCCACTGTTGGATCAAAAGCACCATCTGTGATTTTACTAATCTCAATAGAACTCTCAATAATATGAATAAGGGTGGTATCTAATCTACCTTCCTGTATACCATTCACCTGGATTTTATCAATCCTTTCAAATTCCTCTTTTATTCTTTCAATTGCTTTCCTTGCCTTGATGGGATTTCTTTCATAAATTTTTATTCTCACATAGGTATCAAAATAAAAACCTTGATAGGTGAATTTTTTAAGAGGGATAAATATTAAAAAAAGACTTAATAATGCTATTACAATGATAATAAATATCCACTTAAGTGATTTCATACGATCTAAACTCATGATGAGAATTTCCTTATAGAAGAATTATTTCGTCTGATAATTTTATTCTGAGAAAACAGTTTTTACCCGCTCAAAAGCCCAGTCCAACTCCTCCTTTGTTATGATAAGAGGAGGTGCAAATCGTAAAACCAAATCATGGGTCTCTTTACATAGAATGCCTTTCTCCTTAATTTGCTCGGCATAGAGTCTAGCTGGTTCATATAATTCCATTCCAATCAAAAGTCCTTTACCCCTGATCTCTTTAATTACTTTAGATTTTAGAGTTCTCAGTTTGCCTATAAAATGTCCCCCGAGTTTATTTGCTCTTTCTGGTAAGTTTTCTTCTAATATATAATCAAGGGCAGCTATTGCTGCTACTGCTCCAATAGGGTTCCCACCAAAGGTTGACCCGTGATCTCCAGGCTTAAACACACCAAGGATTTCACGGGAAGATGCAACTACAGATACAGGATATATTCCTCCACCTAATGCTTTGCCAAGTATGATTACATCAGGCTTTGCTCCGTCCCATTCCCAGGCAAAAAGTTTACCTGTCCGCCCTAAACCTGTCTGTATCTCATCGAGAATGAATAAAACATTGTTCTCTTTACATATCTGTTTAACCTTCTTTAAATACCCATGAGGAGGAACGATAATACCACCTTCTCCTTGAATGGGTTCGAGCATTACAGCTGCAGTATTCTTGCTAACTATTTTCTTTATAGCATCTGCATCTTGATATGGAATTATTTTAAATCCAGGAGTTAATGGACCAAATCCGTCCTTATATTGTTCTTCGGTTGAAAAAGAAATTATAGTTGTTGTTCTACCATGGAAATTATTGGAAGCAACTATTATCTCTGCTTTATTAAGAGGGATTCCCTTGACCTTATATCCCCATTTTCTTGCTGCCTTTATTGCTGTTTCTACAGCTTCTGCACCAGTATTCATGGGAAGAGCCATTTCCATTCCCGTCACTTCACAGACTTTTTTCAGGAAAAGTGGTAATTTATCATTTCTAAATGCACGAGAAGTAAGGGTAAGTTTATCCAGCTGCTCTTTAATCTTTTCTATGATTTTAGGATTACAATGTCCATGATTCAGTGCTGAGTAAGATGAAAGCATATCCATATATTTATTTCCAGCAACATCCCATACCCAGACCCCTTTTCCTTTACTTATTACTACATCAAGAGGCTTGTAATTATGTGCCCCATATTTATCATCAATCTCTATCAATTGCTCATGTGTATATTCCATAAAATCCTCCTTTCAGAACCATATTATATCCTGGGTATTATTTGTCAACACCACACTTTTTTTAGTCACAGAGTACAAAGAGAGTACTTTAAAGGTTTCAAGTTGTAAAGTTATAATGCGAAAACATAGCCAATGCACTAACGCAAATCAAATCTAATTCCCTCAGTACTCTGCACTCGGAACTTGGCACTCTTTATCCTAAG
>SOIB01000154.1 GCA_004377355.1 Candidatus Stahliibacteriota bacterium
TTTTTGACATTTTTAATTCCATCAAATTTTAATTCACCCAGTAATTAGCATATTCTTGACTATTCCATATTTTTATACTAAGATATTAATAATAAATGAATTTAGATTATAGGAGGTGTAATGCCTATAATAATTTCAAAAAACGGGAAGGATGTGAAGAGGGTAATTACTACTATTAAAAGCCTTTTAGATACTTTAAAAGAAGAAAGCAGCGGAGAATGAAATGAATACAAACTGCAACCATAGTAAATACATATGAACTATTTCGGATATACCGCTAAATTGTAGATATATGCGAACAGGTTCACATATAAACGAGTTAGGCGAAACTTTTTTGTAGACTTTCAAAAATGTGAATAAGGAGTTTAACATGAAAGTCATCTTAGTTTACCCGAGGTATCCCGATACTTTCTGGAGTTTTAAGTATGCCTTAAAATTTATCTCTAAAAAGGCAACTCACCCGCCCTTGGGATTGTTGACTGTAGCAACAATGCTTCCAGAGGAGTGGGAGAAAAAACTTGTAGATATGAATGTAACCACACTAAGGGAAAAAGACCTTGAATGGGCTGATTTCGTTTTCGTAAGTGCTATGTCTATCCAGAAAGCATCGGTAAAAGAAGTGATTAGCAAGTGCAAAAAAATGGGTATCAAGATTGTCGCTGGTGGTCCCCTATTTACAACTGGATACGAAGAGTTCGAGGACGTGGATTATTTTGTGCTTAATGAGGCTGAAGTCACGCTTCCACCTTTTTTAGAAGATTTAAAAAATGGATGTGCTAAACATATTTATACTTCTAAAGAATTACCAGATATACAAAAGACGCCTATTCCACTCTGGGAACTTGTTGATATGAGAAAATATGCATCTATGAATATTCAGTATTCCCGGGGCTGTCCCTTTAACTGTGAGTTCTGCGATATCCCGGTACTTTATGGGCATAAAGTCCGAACAAAGAGTAGAGAACAAATATTAGCCGAATTAGAAAGCCTATACTTTCAGGGCTGGAGAGATGGAGTATTTTTCGTTGATGATAACTTTATAGGAAACAAGAGAAAGCTAAAAAAGAAAATTTTGCCCGCTATAATTGAATGGATGGAAAGGGAAAAATATCCCTTCTATTTTAACACAGAGGCATCTATAGATCTTTCTGACGATGAGGAACTTATGCAATTGATGGTTAAGGCAGGATTCGATTCAGTATTTGTTGGCATTGAGACACCAAACGAGGAAAGCTTGGCAGAATGTAACAAGTTGCAGAACAAAAATCGTGATTTAGTATCCTGTGTAAGAAAGATCCATAAGTTTGGTTTACAGGTACAGGGGGGATTCATCGTAGGATTTGATAATGATCCTCCTTCAATTTTCAAAAGGCTTATTGCATTTATTCAGGAAAGTGGAATTATCACCGCCATGGTGGGGTTGTTGAATGCTCCTCGTGGTACTAAACTTTACCAGCGCCTTGTAAAAGAGGATAGATTATTGAATGATATTTCGGGTGACAATACCGACTTTTCAATCAACTTTATCCCTAGAATGGATTACGAAACGCTTATTAAGGGTTATAAAAAGATTGTCAGCAGAATTTACTCCCCTAAACATTACTACGAACGAGTTATGAGGTTTTTAAAAGAATATAATCCGTTGCAAAAAAAGGCATTTCACTTTCATTTCAACTACCTTGGAGCATTCTTTAAATCCATATTGCTCCTGGGTATAAAAGAGAAAGGAAGGTGTTATTATTGGAAGCTCTTCTTCTGGTCTTTATTCAGGCGTCCACGACTTTTCCCGCTGGCAATTACTTTTTCAATTTACGGATTCCATTTTCGAAAGATTGTCGAAAATTATTTGTGAAATATCTGAAAAGAAAAAGCTTCGCCTGACACAGCATAAAAGGTTCGTACCTTACGGCACTCACCCAAGT
>SOIB01000196.1 GCA_004377355.1 Candidatus Stahliibacteriota bacterium
TCAGAGTTAAACGATCCTGTGGAACAGAGAAAGCGCTTTGAACATCAGTCAGAGCTACGAAAAAAAGGAGATGCAGAAACAGAATCCCTGGACGAAGACTTCTTAACCGCAATGTCATACGGTATGCCTCCCTGTGGAGGCCTTGGTATTGGCATAGACAGGATTATTATGATTCTCTTAGACAAATCCTCCATCAGGGATGTAATACTCTTCCCCCTATTAAGATAAAAATGACCGAGGATCTTAAAAAACTAAAAAAATTACGAGACACTTTGGAAGTGATTCCAAATAATTATCCAAAAGCGGATTATCCAGTTAAATTTGAAACCTCTGAGCTTTCTGCTCTATGTCCATTTACCTCCCATCCGGATTTTTATACACTAATTATTACATATAAACCGGAAAAACTCTTGGTGGAACTGAAAAGTCTTAAACTATACATTGAAAAATTCAGGAATCTGAGAACCACCCATGAAACACTACTAAATATAATATTCGAGGATTTCAAGTCTCTCCTGTCTCCAAAGTTCTTGCGGGTGGAATTACAGGTTAATGTAAGGGGTGGCATAAAGACCACCCTTTATAGAGAAGAAGGAGAATAATATACCTTTTGTCTGGCTTTACTGGGCATTAAGCCTCACTATAGTAACCCTTATAAGTGGATATATTGTACGTTACAAAAAGGAAGTTGGTTTTGCAGTCCTACTTGCTTTTTATGTAATCTACCTTGCCGCCTCCCAGATAACAGCAACAAGGATTGTCATCTTTGACCTGGGATTCCACAAGTTTACAGCACCTGCTGCTGTATTTCTATATCCGTTTATAGCACAAGCAATAGATATGATTAACGAGGTCTATGGAAGAAAGAAGACCCATCTTGCAATCGGAATTGCATTTGCAACCCAGGTACTTTTAGTTATATTTATCCTTCTCGTAAAAAAACTCATCGCTGCACCATTTTTCCTTTATGAGGCAGCCTGGCAGGATATATTCTCTCTTGGCATCAGGGTTACAGCTGCTTCCTGGGTAGCATTCCTGATATGCCAGAATTTAGATGCATATGTATTTTCGTCCTTGAAGAAAAAATTCGAATCCAGGGTACTTCTGCGAAGTATATCCTCTGATATAATTGACCTGACCTGTGATAGTATTATATTCATAACACTCGCCTTTTACGGAAGACTTCCATTAACTCCTTTAATCATCGGACAACTTGTAAGTAAAAACCTGATTGGAATCATCGACACCCCCTGGTTCTTGTGGTATAAGAAGATAATCTCTTCTTGACCGAGGACCGAGGACAGGGGACCGAAGAAAATGTAAGGTTAAAACCTTGCCCTACTAACAAATCCAAAACCCTAATACCAAATACCTAAAACCAATAACATCCGTCTTCCGTCCCCGGTCCCCCGTCATCAGTCTCATTTACCAAACTATTCAACTAATTTACTATTAACTATATTCCCCTTGCTCTATTATAAAATTATATTATAATCTCTCCTGTGAAAAGATTTTTAAATTTTGAGTCATTTCTTGCAAAGAGATACATCAGGATAAAGAAAGGAGAGGGGTTTCGTTCACTTATAACCCTCTTTTCAGGAATTGGCATTACCCTTGGTGTTGCAACCTTGCTTGTTGTCCTCTCAGTTATGAATGGGATGCAGAAGGACCTACGAGATAAAATATTGGGAGCAACATCTCACATAAATCTATTAAAATTCCATAATGAATCAGTAGATAATTGGCAGAATATACTTAACACTTTAAAGGATTCTATATCAGAAATAGAAGAAGGGACACCCTATATTTACTCTAAAGGTCTAATAATGCACAAACAATACACGGATGGGATCGTAATAAAAGGTGTGGATGAAGCTTCCATTTCGCTTGTAAGCGAACTCCCCTGTAATATTGTCCTTGGTTCTTTTGATCTAACGGAGAGGAATATCGTTCTGGGAAGATATGTGGCTGATTTACTCCGCGCCCATATTGGTGACACAATTACTCTTTCATCTCCCTTTGAATCAACTATAACACCATTTGGATTTCTTCCCTCATCCGATGAATTTATTATATCCGGTATCTTTGATATTGGTATGTATGAATATAATGCGACCCTTGGACTTATCTCCATTCAAAATGCCAAAAAGCTTTTCAGGATGGACGGTGTTACTGGAATAGAATTTATAATCAAGGACATTTATCAGGCCCCGGATGTGAGTATTGAAATAGCTGCACTCCTGGGTTATCCCTATCGTGTTATTAACTGGATGCAAACTAATAGGACATTGCTTCGTGCTCTAAGGATAGAGAAAATAACCATGTTTATAATTCTCACGCTTATAGTAATAGTTGCTGCCTTCAATATTATCAGTTCTCTTATACTGATCGTGATAGGTAAGTTAAAGGAAATAGGGATTCTAAAAGCGATAGGCACAACATCCACATCTATTATGAAGACATTCCTTATAGATGGTTTGATAGTGGGGGGAGCTGGAACTATAACGGGTGTCGTGATTGCCTACATATTGTGTTGGCTCCTGGGTAAGTACCATTTTGTTGACTTACCTTCGGATGTATATTTCCTGGATAAACTACCCGTTCTTATGCAATGGCAGGATTTCCTCTTCGTTTCGATTTCCGCAATAGCACTATCTATTCTTGCTGCTTTTTATCCTGCTAAGAGAGCTTCTTCCCTTGACCCTGTAGAGGCTATCAGAAATGAATAATTTGCTTAGAGCATTAAATATACATAAAAGCTTTCATTCGGGTGATGAGGAGATAAGAGTTCTTCAGGGTATTGATATTGATGTTAATAAGGGGGATTTTATTTCAATAACCGGACCATCAGGTTCAGGTAAAAGCACATTGCTTCACATTTTAGGTGGCTTGCAGCACCCGGATAAAGGAGAAGTAATTCTGGATGGAAAACTATTATATTCTCATCCTGATAGGGAACTTGCAAAAATAAGGAATGAAAGAATTGGATTTATATTTCAATTTCATTACCTGCTTTCCGATTTCACTGTTCTTGAAAATATAATGATTCCACTTTTTATAAAGGGAACGAACAGAAGTGTTGCAGAGGAAAAAGTAAAAGAACTCCTTTTAATGGTAGACCTTGAAGATAGAGCGCATCATAAGCCTCAAACTCTATCGGGAGGAGAACGACAGAGAGTCGCTGTCCTTCGTGCTATTATAAACCAGCCATCTTTACTACTTGCAGACGAACCCACAGGAGACCTTGACTGGGAGCATGCTAATACAATACTACAGATGTTAATGGATCTACATAAAGAAAAGGAAATGACTATAATTATAGTGACTCATAATAAAAGGGTTGCAAAAATAGCTAAAAACACATATAATTTAACAAAAGGAAGGCTGGAGAATGAAATGTGATTTGTGTGGTGATAATGATGCTAAATATAAATATTATGAAGTAGATTCCGAGGGCATAAGGGAAATGAACATCTGTAACAAATGTGCTCACAGGAAGGGGATTGACTTTGCACCAAGAACACAAGAGCAAAAAGTAGAGAATATTAAATGTAAAGAATGTGGACTGAGTTTTAAAAAATTTAAGAAAACTAACCACTTAGGGTGTCCAGAATGCTACAATAACTTTCGGTCAAAACTGGATTCAATATTCCTGCAGACTCACCCAGGTATAGTTCATAAAGGTAAAAAACCAGTAAAAAATACCCGACTATTATCAATGAAAAAAGAAATTAGAGGGTTACAAGAAACATTAGAAAATTATGTGAAAAAAGAAAAATACGAAGAGGCTGTTCATATAAGGGATAAGATTGAAAAATATCAGGAGGAACTTAAGAGTATCAGGAGGGATAAATGATTGAATCTCTTAAAGGCTCATTGCCAGAGTGGCTTTCCAACCTTGGTCCATATCCTGATATAGTATTCCTTTCCAAAGTTTCTCTTTACCGGAACATTGAAGGATACCGATTTAGTTCATGTGCCCCCGATAAAGAAAAGACAGAAATTCTTGCCTCACTTAGAGAAGGCATTAAAACTCTTCAAGATTTTGATAATGTTTTTCCTCTTGTAGAGCTCTCGGATTTTGAAAAAGAATTCCTATTTGAAAGACACTTTATCCCTGAATCATTAATTCAGAATGGAATTCACTCTGCGGTTGCTCCAAATAGTGCACAGAATAACATCCTTCTCATTAATGCCGATGAACATCTTCAAATCTCTTCTATTTCTTCTGGTTTAAAAATCCAGGAACCATACTCTGAATGTGACCAAATTGACGATATACTAAATACAGAATTTGAATTCTCTTATGATAAAAAACTAGGGTTTTTAACATCTTCACCAAAGAGGGTAGGCACAGGACTTGAAATTTCTGTTTTTGTCTACCTTCCTGCAGTTGTCATTATAGGAGTAGTGTCGGATTTGATGGAAGATCTTGAAAAGAATAATTATTCAATGGATGGAACATATCTAGATGGTGGAGGGGTTATGGGAAGTCTATTCTGTATTCAGAATGAATTTACATTAGGAGTAAGTGAAGAGAACATAATAGAAAAAACTAATATACAAATAAATAATGTTATTCAGAAGGAAATAGATGCCCGTGAATATCTAATGAAAAACGCACGTTATGAAACTGAAGATAAAATCTGGCGTTCCTATGGAATAATAACAAATGCAAGGTTCCTGGCTTTAGGGGATTTTCTAAATCTCAGCTCGGCTGTAAGATTGGGTGTGGGATTGGGACTGATAAAGAATCTAAGCATTCTGGATTTAAATAGGTTAACTATTCTCTCTCAACCAGGGCACCTATACTTAGAAAATGGTGAGTACCTTGACTTAAGAGAAGAAAATATTCTAAGAGCAGAGTTTATCCGAAAAAAAACAGGGGGGTAAAATGTTTATGGACGAAAGATTTACAAAGAAGCTATTAGATGTAATCAAAATTGCAAAAGAAATGGCAAATGAAACAAGATTCCCCTCAGTTACCCCTGAAATACTTCTACTTGCTCTAATCAGACATGGCAGTAGTATAGCCTTAACTATGTTGAAGGAAGGAGGTATAGATAACGAGGTTATTGAGGAGAAAATAGAAGAATATATTAGAGAGAGTAAAGGTGTCTTCCTTCTAGACCAACCAATTGGGCTATCTGATGAAGCAATTTCTGTACTTGAAAGGGCGAGAGAAGAATCAGTTGTTATGGGACGACAAATAATTGGTACCGAACATTTACTTCTTGCGCTTTTAAAAGAGAAAAACAGTCTGGTCCCTGATATACTAAAATCTGAGGGTTTTGATTATGGAAGAGCAAGGGATATACTCCTCGAACTATTCACCAAGAGTCAGCCCGCAGAAAGTAAAGATATTGAAAAAGGAATAAAGAAAGGTCGTTCAATTGAATATTACACTCGAGATCTAACAGAGCTTGCAAGGGAAGGTAAGATAGATCCTATAATTGGTAGAGAGAAGGAGTTAGAAAGGGTGATACAGACACTCTGTCGCAGGAAAAAGAATAATCCTGTATTAATTGGTGAACCCGGTGTTGGTAAGACTGCAATTGTTGAAGGTCTTGCTCAGAGAATCGTAAAAGGAAACGCTCCAAAAGCTTTGCTTAAAAAAAGTATTTTATCTCTTGACCTTGCTTCAGTAATTGCGGGTACTAAGTACAGAGGACAATTTGAAAAACGTTTAAAGGAAATAATTAACAATCTTAAGGATTCACAGAATATAATATTTATAGATGAAATCCATACAATCGTCGGAGCAGGAGCAGCAGAAGGTGCAATTGATGCTTCGAATATGTTAAAGCCAGCACTTGCAAGAGGAGAAATTCAAACTATTGGAGCTACAACCACAGAGGAATACAGAAAACATATTGAGAAGGATGGAGCACTTGAACGAAGATTCCAGATAATACTTATCGATCCTCCGACAGTGGATGAGACAATAGATATACTTAAAGGTATAAAGGAGAGATACGAAGAATTTCATCGAGTTAACTACACTGGATCTTCAATAGATGCAGCAGCCAAGCTCTCTTATCAATATATAACTGATAGAAATCTTCCAGATAAGGCAATCGATGTCCTGGATGAGACGGGTGCAAGGGTTAAATTAAGGGACGCAAAGGTTCCAGATAATTTGATTTGGCTGGAGGAAGAATTAATGGAGATTAAAAAAGAACTTGCCAGAGCCAGAGAGGAAGGAAAATACGAAATAGCAATTGAACTCAGAGATAGACGTGATGAAATAGAAGAGAAACTAAGAAAAGAGACAGAAAAACTGAAAAAAGAAGAAACAGAAGAAAAAGGGAAAGTAGTGGAAGAGGATATTAGAGAAGTAATATCTATATGGACAGGTATACCGCTCTCAAAATTGAAACAGGAAGAAACAGAAAAATTACTTGCTATGGAAAATGAAATAGAGAAGAGATTAGTAGGACAAAATGAAGCAGTAAAAGCTGTGGCAAAGGCAATAAGAAGAGGGAGAGCGGGCTTAAGGGATCCCAGAAGACCTCTGGGTGCTTTCCTATTCTTAGGACCTACAGGTGTTGGAAAGACAGAATTAGCAAGACAACTGGCAAAATTCCTATTCAACACTGAAGAAGCTCTAATCAGGATTGATATGAGTGAATTTATGGAACGTTTTAACGTATCCAAACTTATTGGAGCTCCACCTGGTTATGTTGGATATGACGAAGGTGGAACATTGACCGAATCAGTAAGGCGACGCCCCTATTCTGTAATCCTTCTGGATGAAATTGAAAAAGCTCATCCTGATGTGTTTAATATTCTTCTTCAGGTATTTGACGATGGTATTTTAACCGATGCTTATGGAAGGAAAGTCGTTTTTAAGAATGCAGTAATCATTATGACTTCCAATATAGGAACCAAGAATTTAATGAGAGGAACACATCTGGGATTTCAAAAAACTGATAGAGAATCAGTCTATAAAGAAATGAAAGATTATCTGCTTGAAGAAATTAAGAATACATTCAATCCAGAGTTCCTGAATAGAATTGATGAATCTGTAGTATTCCATGCCTTAGACAAAGAGATGATGCTAAGAATAGTTGAGATATTCTTTAACGAAATAAAACAGCGTGTAGAAGAGAAAGGTTATGAGATATCACTCACAGATGAAGCAAAGGAATTCTTGATGGAAAAGGGAATTGACCCGGAATATGGAGCGCGCCCGTTAAAACGAATACTTCAAACACATCTTGAAGACAAACTTGCAGAAGACTTCCTTGAAGGTAAATGGGAAAAGGGGACAAAGATAGTAGTTTCACAGGAGGATGATAAACTAATATTCTTCTCATCTCAGTCTGTTGCTGAGGTACTTGACTAGGATGGGGAAAACAATCTCATTGGTGAATCAAAAGGGTGGAGTCGGGAAGACAACAACAGTAATAAATCTTGGTGCATCCCTTGCTTATTATGAGCAAAAATGTTTAATTGTTGACATGGATCCACAGGCAAACGCAACAAGTGGCTTGGGACTGTCTAATATATATCCTTCTGTATACGATATACTTGTTAAGGAAGCTAACCCAAGAGAGGTTATCAGGAGTACAGATACAGAAAATTTGAAAATTATGGCTTCTGACATATCCCTTGTAGGAGCAGAGGTGGAACTGGTCCAAACCAAAGGAAGGGAGACACAACTAAAGAGAAAGATAATGTCTCTGAAAAGTGATTATGATTTCATCCTGATTGATGCTCCTCCTTCTCTTGGATTGTTAACGGTAAATACACTTGTTGCATCTGATTCAGTTCTCATCCCCATTCAAGCTGAATTCTATGCAATGGAAGGTTTGGGTAAATTATTGCACACTATAAGAAGCATTCAGCGAGAGTTAAATTCCCGCCTTACAATTGAAGGCGTTCTCCTCACAATGTATGACACTAGACTTAACCTTTCTCATGAGGTTACAGAAGAGGTCAGGAAATATTTTGGGGAAAAGGTTTATAATGTTATAATTCCAAGAAATGTGAAACTTGCAGAAGCGCCCAGTTACGGTAAACATATATTTGCATATGACAACCGTTCAAGAGGTGCTCTTACATATAAAGAACTTGCAAAAGAGGTAATGGAAAGAAATGGGAAGACAGGCACTTGGCAGGGGATTTGACGCTTTAATCCCGACCACAGATGAAGACAGAATTCCACTGGATAAGATATTCCATTCTCCCCTCCAGCCAAGACAAGAAATAAACGAAGAAGAATTAGAAGGATTAGTTTCTTCAATCAAGAATAACGGGGTGCTTCAGCCTGTACTTGTCAGAAGAGCAGATGATAAATATGAACTGGTGTATGGACACAGACGTTTTGAAGCAGCAAAAAGGGCAAATTTAACTGAAATCCCCGCGGTTATCAGGAGTCTTTCCGATAGAGAAGTCCTTGAAATTGCAATAATTGAAAATGTTCAGAGAGAGGACTTAAGTCCTATGGATGAAGCAAATGCATATTATAAATTAAATACAGAATTCAACCTTACCCAGGAAGACATTGCCGAGAGGGTTGGTAAATCTCGTTCCACTATTACTAATAAGATGAGATTGCTTTCTCTTCCAGAAGAGGTTAAAGATGCATTGACTCATGGGAAGATAACAGAGGGACATGCAAGAGCTCTCCTTGCTCTTAATAATCGAGATAGAATCATAGAGGAATTAAAAAATATTATTGAAGGCTCAAAGACAGTTCGTCAGGTTGAAAGAGTTACAAGTAGAGATAGCTTGCGAAAAAAAGGAAAGAAAGAATTACCTTTAAAGTATCAGAGCCTTATAGAAGAATTAATAGAATTATTTAAAACAAATGTTAAAATAACATTGGGAAAGAAAAGAAATAAACTAACAATAGAATTCTATTCAGATGAAGATCTAAAACACATCTATAATATTATAATGGGAGACTATGATTAAAATAGGTAATTATCTAAATAGAATCCCCATTATAAAGAGGTAGAAAAAAGCGTGAGAAAATATACTATACAAATTATTCCCTCAGAAGGAAAGATAAAGCAATTTACCATAAACAACAGGATAATGGTTCTATTTATTATTCTTTTTGTTGTAATTATTGGAGCATTAATTTATTTCGGAGTGAATATTGGTAAAGTATATATAAAAGATATTCAATTTACCTTGATGAAACGTAAGGTAGAACAACTTGAAAAAAAACAACGGCAAATTGAATACATTTCCCAGGAGATCAGGAAATTCTATGTCCTCTCCTACAAATTAAATAAAGCCTTAGAACTCGATATTTCTCCCGAAGAAGTATATAAAGAGGAAGACCGAAATTTACTTAAAAAAGAAAATGAAAATCAAAACGAAGAAACAATGGAAGAGGAGGCAAGGAGGTTACTGGAATTTGTACCTAATATTATGCCCTGTAAGGGTGGATGGATAAGCAGGGGTTTCTCAGAAGATCATAAGGCTATTGATATAAGCCTTAAAGAAGGAATTTCGATATTCGCAACTATGGAAGGGGAGGTTACCTTTGTAGGGGACCATCAATACCTTGGGAAAACAATAGAAATCAATAATAATGAAGGGTTTATGGTTCTTTATGGTCATAATAGCAAGAATCTTGTAAAAAAAGGTGCCAGGGTTAAAAAAGGAGATATTATTGCTTTGAGTGGCAATACAGGACGAAGTGAAGCTCCCCACCTACACTACGCCATACAGATGCATGGAAAGTGGGTTAATCCAATGGATTATTTACCAATCAGGAGGTAATTATGAATAAGGATGCAATAATGAATGTTATTCATAAAGGCACTCAAGTTGAAGGAAATTTAGTTGTAAACGGATCAGTTAGAATTGACGGTAAACTGAAGGGCAAAATTAAAGCAAGCGACAGAATAGTGGTGGGGCAGACAGGGATAATAGATGGTGATCTCACAGCAAAAGATGTAAACATTTCGGGTAGATGTAAGGGTACAATTTCAGCTGAAAATTCGGTTGTTTTCCAATCCACAGCTGAATTTGATGGTGATATCAAGTGTAAAAAATTGGTAGTTGAAGAAGGTGTGATTGTTGATGGTAATGTTACTATGAGAGATGAAAGGGGTAAAGTTGTCCAGGAAAAACCGAAGGAATAACGAACTACGACCAACCACTATAAAAGTAAATTACCTTGAACTGGTTCCCGCCTCTACACTCATAAAACAAGGTGATACTATTGTTCTTATAAATACTACTATAAATGATTCTGTTCCACCTTTCCTTCAAGGATCAGGACAAGGCTGGATAACTGCCGAGTATGCAATGCTACCAAAGAGTACTCCTTCCAGGGGAAATAGAGAAAGAAAATTTATTCCCGGAAGAACATTTGAGATCCAACGATTTATTGGACGTTCAATAAGACAGGCCTTTGACCTCAAAAAGATCAGTGAGAAGACTATTTTAATCGATTGTGATGTCATACAAGCTGACGGAGGAACAAGGACAGCTTCCATAACTGGAGCATTTGTTTCTGTGTATGAAATTTTAAGAGAAATGGTTGAACTCCATGAAATAACAAAGATACCACTAAAAAGATGGATAGCAGCTGTAAGTACCGGGATTATTAATGATGAAATCTGCCTTGACCTCGATTATGAGGAAGACTCCACAGCTTCCGTTGATGCCAATCTTGTAATGGATGAAGAAGGCAATTTAGTCGAAATTCAATGCACAGGAGAACAATCACTTTTCACTTTAGAAGAACTCAATGAAATGGTTAATATTACCTCTGTTGGTATTGAAAAACTCATTTCCATTCAAAAAGAAGCCCTTGGGGTTCAATGATATCTGTTGATACTTAAATATTTCGACTAAATACATTTTTATGACTTGTGTGACGAATAATAACACCAATCATAATAATAGTTCCCTTACCGAAGAGGGTAATTACTGGCGAAATGAGGTTCGGGGTAGTGGAGAAAGACTTGATGTATATCTATTCCACTCTTCATTACATCTCAGCAGAAATAAAATACAGGAGAAAATTAAGGTCGGGGAAATTCTTGTAAATGGTGAACCGACTAAACCCTCTTATAGAGTAAAAAGAGGTGATATAATAGAAACAATTTACTCTCCTCCAAAACCGCTTGAAATTAAAGGAGAACCAATTCCTTTATCTATTATATATGAGGACGATGATATAATAGTAATTAATAAACAATCTGACCTCGTTGTTCATCCAGCAACAGGAAATCTGGATGGCACTCTTGTAAATGCTCTTCTTTATCATTGTTCTACGCTTTCTAAAGGATTTGAACTGGATCGTCCTGGAGTTGTTCATCGCCTGGATGCAGACACCACGGGTGTTATCATTTTTGCAAAGAGCCAAAGAGCTCATTCTAACCTCGCAATGCAATTTCAGGATAGGAAGGTCACAAAGATATATTTAGCTATTGTATGGGGTAAAGTACCAATGAAGAAAGGCGAGATTAATGCACCTATCGGTAGACATCCTATAAAGAGAGAATTAATGGCAGTTACACCCCTTGGCTCTAAGGAATCTCTTACCTATTTTGAAGTACTCCGTTCTCACTCCTTTGCTTCTACCTTAAAGGTCACTCCTCTAACGGGGAGGACCCACCAGATAAGGGTTCATCTATCTCACTATGGATATCCTATAATTGGAGATAATCAATATGGTGGAAGGGACCTCGAAATTATAAGAAGGATAGGCATTGATTATAAAGAAGAATTCAATAAGGTATTGCAAATTATAGATAGACAAGCACTACATGCAATATCTCTAATAATATCACATCCCCTGGCTGGTAATGAAATGCGATTCAATGCGCCTCTTTATGATGACATGAAGAGATTAATCAGGTTTTTAAATGAAGTTAATAGTAGTTGAATCACCTACAAAAGCCAGAACAATTGCTAACTATTTACCCAAGGTAATCACTATGGCTACTATGGGTCATATAAAGGATTTACCAAAGAATAAATTGGGAATTGATGTAGATAATGGATTTATACCACAATATAATATTATAAGGGGTAGGGGCAAAAGGGTTAAGGAAATTGTAAAAGCTGCTAAAAAAATTGGAGATGTTTATATAGCAACTGACCCTGATAGAGAGGGTGAGGCTATTGCATATCATATTCAACAAGAACTCCCATTAAAGGCTAAGAGGGTGCTATTTTATGAGATGACAAAGGAAGGAATAAGCAGGGGGCTTTCCAATCCAGAAGATATAGATGAAAATAAGGTCCTCTCTCAAAAAACAAGGAGAGTCCTTGATCGACTTGTTGGATATAAAATAAGCCCTCTTTTATGGAAAATAGTAGCAAGAAATTTAAGCGCGGGTAGGGTTCAAAGTGTAGTTCTTCGCCTTATTTGTGAAAGAGAAGAAGAGATAGAAAAATTTGTTCCCGAGGATTACTGGGATTTAAATGCTCAGTTTCTTCACGATAACGGGGAGTTTAAAGCTAAATTATGGAAGATTAACCAAGAAACGACTCGGATAAATGATGAAAAACAGATAAATTCAATAAAAAGGGAGTTGGAAAGGGTTAGCTTCTATATAGAAGAATTTAAACTACAAGATACAAAAAAGAATCCATTTCCACCTTTTATTACAAGTAGCCTTCAAAGAGATGCATCAAATAGATTAAATTTCTCCCCTAAGAAGACCATGTTCATTGCTCAAAAACTCTTCGAAGGTATCCAATTACCGGAAGGACAAACAGGTCTGATAACTTATATGAGAACTGATTCTGTGAGGATTTCAGAGGAAGAAATAAAGAAGATAAGGGGCTATATAGAAAAGGGGTATGGAGGAGAATATTTACCGGAAAAACCAAACCGCTTCAAATCGAGAAAGACCGCTCAAGAAGCACATGAAGCTATACGTCCGACAAATATAAAGAGAACTCCAGATTCAATAAAAGATTATCTATCTAATGATCAGTTTAAACTTTATAAACTCATCTGGGAAAGGACACTTGCCAGTCAATTCAAGCCAGCAATATTTGATTCGAGAATAGTAATTGTCAACGGAGATGGATATAAATTCAAGGCATCCTCTAAGAATTTAAAATTCCTGGGATTCTATAAGATTTTAAGTCCTCCCAAAGAGGAAGAAAAAATCCCATTAATGGAGATAGGTGATAAAGTTGAGTTAAAGGAATTGGAAAGTGAAGCAAAAAGGACTACTCCACCACCAAGATATTCAGAGGCTACAATGGTAAAAGAAATGGACAAACAGGAAATAGGGCGTCCAAGCACCTATGCGCCCACAATATCCATACTTTTTGATAGAGGATACGTTAAGAAGGAAGGAGGATTTCTCGTTCCACAAGAGATAGGAAAATTAGTCAATAAGGTACTAATCTCTCATTTCGATTCAATAATAAACGTTAAATTTACTTCAAACATGGAGGACACCCTTGATAAGATAGAGCAAGGGGAAAAGGACTGGCAGGAATCATTAAATGAGTTTTATAAACCATTTAAAGAGAATATAGAATCTGTAGAAAAGGATATCCCGAATATTAAAGAGAAAATATTTGAGAAAAGTGATTCTAAGTGCCCTAAATGTAGAAAATATCTGATTATCAAATGGGGAAAATATGGAAAATACCTCTACTGTCCGAAATGTCACTGGAGCGGACCTCATCCTGATGATATTCTCGATGAAAAATGTCCCAAACTGGATTGTGATGGTAATCTGGTTATAAAGCAAGGAAAATTTGGAAGGTTTAAAGCATGTTCTAAATATCCTGAATGTAATTATACAGAACCAATCACAACCGGTGTAAAGTGTCTAGAATGCAATCAGGGTGAATTTATAGAGATGAAATCAAAGAAAGGTAGAATCTACTATCCCTGTTCTAATAAAGATTGTAATAATGTTCTCTGGGATAAACCCACACCTGTTGCTTGTCCAGAATGTGATGCCCCATTTATGATAGAGAAAAGAGGACGCCAGGGAAATTATCTATACTGCATTAAGTGTAAACATAGAGAAGATAAATAAAGGGTTAAAGGGGTCGAGGGTTCAAGTAATTATAGTCATTAGTCAATAACCCATTCACTCATCTACCCATATACTCATTTACTTTCAAGAGAGACTGATACAACTGAATCGGACAGTATCCAGATTCGTTCTTCATTCGCATCAAGCCTTCTTGCATGTTGTATAAAAATAGATGTATCACTCATAAAGATTGTATCATTCTGTAGATATACAAGTTCACCACCCCACATAGATAAGTCTCGAATATCTGGAATAAATTCTTTATTTATAATACTACGATTTGCTCTTTCAATCATATATAATGTATCATCACCGCATAAATAGATATAATCCTCATCAATAGCACATCGATTGGTCTTTTTCCATATTATAGGAATTTCTCTACCTGTGGATAATTCAATTAAAAGGGAATGCTCTCCAGCAATAAGGAGTCCGTTTCTATCTGCATCTAAATCTTTCGCATCAAAAATAATTGATCCAAGATATTCCCCCCTGAGCGAATATTTCTGTATTAGGTTTTCGCTTCTAGAAGCAACCCAAATAGAGAAGAGTCCGGCAGTCAAGGAAGTGGGATGAAATATTGAATCAAGAATAATTGAACTTGAATCATTTAAAATCGTAACCTTCGCAGGACCATCAGATAGAAGTAGAACCCTATCCTTTGTATCGATTGCTAAATCAATGTATAAAAAAAATAAGGTAAAGATGGCAAGCATAAATATCTTACTTATTTACCCTATCGTATTCTATTCTCTTTAAATCACTGCTGTCTATAGAAATAGGATAATTTGCAGTGAAACATGCAGTACAGAAATTCATATCTAACCCACAAGAAACACTCTTAACAAGTCCGTCTACAGATTGGTATGTGAGGGAATCAGCTCCAATTATTTTCCTGATTTCTTCTTCTTTCTTATCGCTTGCGATGAAGTCACCTCTTGTTTGCATATCTATGCCATAATAGCAGGGGTACCGAAGCGGAGGTGAAGATATGGCAAGGTGAACCTCGCTTGCCCCAGCATCACGAACTAACTGTATTATTTCCTTAGAAGTGTTACCTCTAACTATTGAATCATCCACTAGCATCACCTTCTTACCAAAGAGTTCCTCTTTTACTGGAGAGAGTTTCAATCTGACTGACTCCTCTCTTTCTTTCTGGCACGGCATTATAAATGTCCTTCCGATATATCGATTTTTCATGAGCCCTTCCCTATACTTAATCCCGAGTTCCTCAGCCAGTGCTACTGCTGCAGGTCTTGATGTATCAGGAACCGGCACAATAAGGTCTATATCCAGTAATCTCTCACGAACCCTTTTGGATAGCTCTTTACCTAAATTAAGCCTTGCTTCGTAAACTGATTTTCCATCCAGAATAGAGTCAGGACGAGCAAAATATACATACTCGAAAATACAAGGATAATGCTTCTCTTCTCGCAGTCTCTTATAATGAATTTTCCTATCCATATCAAAAAAGACAACCTCCCCTGGCAGAACATCTCTTACGATCTCAAATCCAATAGCCTGGAGAGCCACGCCCTCTGATGCAACTGCGAAATTATCCCCCTTAATACCATATATAATAGGTTTTATGCCATTAGGGTCTCTAAATGCAATCATCCCTTTATCTTTTATAAAAGCAACAGCTGAATAACTACCTTTCAATTTCACAAATACTTCTTCCATAGCTCTGAATAAGTTGTCAACTGAAAATGGCAGTTGGCTAGAAATTTCATCTGCAAGGACATTTAGAATTAGCTCGGAATCACTCATTGAATTAAGTACTCGCAGTCTTTCCCTTTCAAGTTCTTCCTTAAGTGAGTAGAAATTTATCACATTACCATTGTGCGCTAGCACTATTCCATAAGGAACATTACTTAAAAAAGGTTGGGCATCGTTGGTTTCTCCTCGACCGATCGTCGGATATCTTACATGTCCTATACCTATATTACCTTTTAAGTATGAAAAATTTTTCTCTTTAAAAACATCACGGACCAGTCCATCACCTTTCTTGAGATTAAAGCGGTTGGAAAATGTAACCATTCCAGAAGCGTCCTGCCCTCGATGCTGTAAGTTTAATAGAGAGACATAGATATCTGCTGCTACATCAGTATTCCCAAATATTCCTATAAATCCACACATTTAACCTAATTTCTCCCCAACATTGATATGATATCCATTTACAAAAGATCGAGCATCCATCATCTTTTTGCCCGAAAGTTGTATCTGACTTACCTCAACAGAACCCTCTTCACAGGCTACCGCAATTTTGTCACCTACTTTAAATATTTCTCCTGGATTTGAGCCAGTAGGCTTCTCTGGTATTGCTAATGCCCTAAGGATTTTAAGTCTTTCCCCACGGAAATATGTATATGCACCAGGCTTGTATGATAAACCCTTTATTTTCCCTGCCACCTTTCCTGCATTTTCTACCCAGTTTATCTGGAGTTCCTCTTTCCTAATCTTTGGTGCGTAAAGCGCTACCCCCTCATTTTGTTGAGTAAGCGCTAAAGGCTTACCTTTCTCTATTTCCTTAAGAACATCCAAAGCAAGCTCAACTGAGAAATCTGCCAGGCGTTGTTCTAACTCTGTAGCCACTTCATCCTGCCCAATATCAAGTTCTTTTTTGATAACTATTTCCCCTGTATCAATTTCTTTATTCATTATGAAAATGGTTACACCTGTCTTACTTTCACCGTGCATAATTGCCCTTATTATAGGAGCAACCCCTCTATACTTTGGCAGTAGAGATGGGTGAATATTAAGAGGATATGTAACAGCAGATAGAATATTCTCTTTTAGGATCGCACCATATGCAGCAAGAAGTAACACATCTACTCCGGTCTTTTTAATAGCCACTTCCATCTCTACTGTATTTGGGTTATCAATCTCAATTAATGGAAGGGTACTTTCTCTTGCAATCTTTCCAACAGGTGTAGGTAGTTCCTTTTTTCCTCTACCCTTCTCTTTGGGTTTCTTCGTTACTACAAGAGGGAACTGTACACCTTCTTTATAAAGAGAATTCAGGATACTTGATGAGAAAAGAGAACTCCCAAAGAATACTACCCTCATTCACTCTCGCCTTCTCTCTTTATTACTCTTGCAATCATATTCTTTTCAATTTCTATTTCGGTATTACCATCCACTTTTAACTTAAATGTATTTGTTTTGATTGTAACTATCTTTCCATGTATTCCACCCTGAGTGACTATTTTATCCCCTTTGGAAAGTGTTTTTATCATTTCCTTGTGATCTCTCTGCTTTTGCTGTGAAGGACGGATAAATAGAAAGTAGAATATGAAAAAGATTAGCGCAATAAATATAAGTGATGTAAAACCATCCTGTCCACATGCCCCGACCGATGGTGTCCCTCCAGTACCCTGTGGTATTGGACAACCTTGCGCGAGCAATAGATTAATAAAACTAATCATCAAAACCCCCTTCGTATTTTGTTATCATTTTTTTATACCATTTTTCTATAGTTTTTTTCTTAATATTTTTTCTAATCTCTCTCATTAATTCAGCATAGAATGATATATTATGCACAGTAGCCAGGTATTTTGCAAGGATTTCATTCACATTAAATAGATGACGAAGATAAGCACGTGAGTAAAATTTGCAAGTAGGACATTTACAACTTTCTGATATGGATCTCTTATCATCTTTATAGCGGGCGTTATTTATGTTTATTTTCCCTTCCCATGTATAGAGACCCCCGGTTCTTGCATTTCTCGTCGGTATCACACAGTCAAACAAATCTATTCCATTTAACGCTCCCCTGATAATATCATCAACCTTCCCAATTCCCATCACATATCGCACTTTTTCTTCTGGCAGATAGGTAATCGTAGCATCTATAACTTCCCATGTCTGTTCCTTGGACTCCCCCACCACCAACCCTCCAATCGCATATCCATCAAAATTGAGATTGGTAATCTCAAGAGCTGCTTTTATCCTGAGGTCTTTGTAAGTAGAGCCCTGGATTATTCCAAAGAGTAAAGCATTATAATCAAGGCCTCTGTAATAATCGATTGCCTCCTCTGCCCATCTATTTGTCCTCAACACAACTTCATCTGCATATCCTTTACCTATAGGATATCCCGCACATTCATCAAGAGGCATCATAATATCAGAACCAAGACTAATCTGTATATCAATGACCTTCTTTGGGGTAAAATGTAGAGGTGCTCCATCTATATGGGAGGAGAACAAAATACCATCAGACTGGACTTTTCTAATGGTAGAAAGAGAATATACCTGAAAGCCACCAGAATCAGTTGCAATTGGACCTTCCCAACCCATAAATGAGTGCAAACCTCCGAGACTTTTTATTAATTTTTCTCCTGGTCGTATATGCAAATGATATGTGTTAGCTATGAATAATTGTACACCTAATTTCTTTAAATCCCATACAGGAATTGTCTTGATATCACCTAAAGTAGCGACTGGCATAAAAGCGGGAGTTTTTATATCTCCGCTTTTTGTTTTTAAAATACCTGTTCGGGCATTTTTATGTTTTGTTTTTATCTCGAAATGACTATTATCCATATATAAAAAGCGGGCAACGGGAATCGAACCCGCGACCCCGAGCTTGGGAAGCTCGTACTCTCCCAGCTGAGCTATGCCCGCCTGGAGAAAATATTACCAGTTAATAAAAAGATGTCAAGACCCACCCAAAACTCCTCCCTACATTTCTCTCGCAAAGCACGCAAAGACCGCAAAGGAAATAGTTAAGTTAAATAGTAAAATTATAAGGGTTCTAGGATTCAAGGGGTCAAGTGAATATATGAC
>SOIB01000063.1 GCA_004377355.1 Candidatus Stahliibacteriota bacterium
CTTGACTTAAATTTTGTTTTTTAATATAATTCCTTCTAATGAATAACACTTAAACGAGGAGGAAACTATGAAAGTATTAGTAAGATTTTTAATGGTTTTTGCTTTGATTCTAAGCATGAATGCTGCTTTGGGAAAAACCCTTGATGAGTACGTTAATGAAGCCGAGGATTCCAAAAATGCTGGTAAGCTTGAAGAAGCTATTAGCACAATGGAGGAGGCAGTAGGAGAATATCCAAACAGTTCAATGGCTTATACCCATCTAGGCATATTTATAAGTGCACAGATGCAAAGGATGACGGACTTTGCTGAAATGTTCAAGGTGCTCGAGAGAGCTTTTAAGATGTGGGATAAGGCAATTTCACTTGATTCTTATAACATCGTTGCGCGAAACTACAGGGGGAATTGGGGAGTTAGTATACCCAAGTTTATGGGAAAGTTAGAAAAGGGAATCGCTGATCTAGAATTTTTGGTTAATATATTCGAACAATCTACAGATCCAGGTGCAAAAGAGCAACTCGTGAGTACCTATAATTTTTTAGGGATTGGGTATAAAAAACTGGGAGAGTTAGATAAGGCAAAGCAATCTTTTAAGAAGGTTATTGAAATGGTGCCTGGTACAGAGTATGCAGAAGATGCAGAAGAAAATGTAGATAAAATTATTCTTTTCGAAGATTGGCAATCTGAACGTAAAAAACCAGACACACAGGAAATTTCTGAATTGAAAGAGAAGGTTCAAAGAGAACCTAATAATGCTGAGTTATTAATAGAATTAGGAGAAGCCTATTTCGATAATGAAAATTATGGAGAAGCTGAAAAAATACTTAAAAAGGCGATTAATATAGAGCCATCGAATGTTAATGCTTATAAATTACTTGTATTGACCCTGGAAGAGATTGATAGAGGGGAATATGACATGCGAATCTATATGGATACGGATTTTCGGACAAACATTGTGTTTGAGACAATGAAATTTCTGGACAAAGTAATTTCTCTATCACCAGAGGATATTGAGTTAAGGTTTATAAGAGGGACTTTGGGGGTAAGCTTTCCATTCTTTGCAGGAAAGCTTGAACAAGGGATAGAAGATTTAGATATAGTTATAAATAGTAATGCACCGGATTCCACTAAGGCACAAGCTAAATACTGGCTTGGATTCGCATACAGGAAAAAAGCAATGACACAATGGATTGAAGTGGTTAAAAAATACAAAGATACTGAAGCATCCAGGATGGTTTTTGATGAGATGAACCCAGGAGTAAAACATATTGATATTTCAAATTACGAGACTCCTATTGTAGTAATAGATTTTATTTTAGGGTTCACAGATGAGTTAGCTCCACAGACAGCGGTTTGGATTGAAGATGGGGATGGTAACTTTGTGAAGACAATCTATGTCTCTGGGTTCAGCGGTTATGCTAAAGAAAAGCAAATTAATCTTCCAAGATGGGCAAAATCTTCTGAATTTGCGGATGTTGATGCGGTTACCAGTGCGAGCATAAATTTGGGGCATCATATATATGTCTGGGATTTGAAGGACAGTTCTGAAGATGAAGTAAAATCAGGGGAATATGTGGTAAAAGTAGAAGTCTCTTACTGGCCAAGTATGCAATACCAGCGAGTTGAAGCTCCAATTACCTTAAAGAAGAAAGAAGGACGTGTTGTAATAGAGGAAGGGAATTTCATACCTTATCTTGAAGTTAAATATATTCCTTAGTTTTGGAGATAGTTGATTTTAAATTATTCACTTTACATTGGTGGATAATCTGATGGTTGTCGTCACCGGTGCGACAGGACATTTAGGTAATACTCTTGTTCGGGAACTATTAAAAAAAGGCAAAGAAGTACGAGCATTATTACATAGTGAATACACGGAACCTCTTGATGGATTAGAAGTAGAAAAGGTTACAGGTGATGTGCGAGATTTCAACTCTCTGGTGAAGGCATTCAAGGGTTCCGATATTGTATTCCATATAGCTGCCTTATCATCATTTTTACCTGGTCATAGAGAATTATTATATAGAGTGAATGTATTAGGAACTAAAAATGTGGTAAAAGCCTGTCTCGTGTCAGGTATTAAACGTTTGGTTTATACAGGTACTATCCATGCATTATTGGAACCCCCTTTAGGTGTAGTTATTGATGAAACATTACCATTCGATCAATTTTTAAACATAGGGTGGTATGGCAGGACCAAAGCAAGAGCATGTTTCGAAGTGTTGAAGGGTATCAAACAAGGTCTTAATTCAGTGATAGTTTTACCAACAGGGTTTGTAGGTCCTTATGATTTTAAACCATCCAGGATGGGTCAATTTTTTATTGATTTTATAAAAAAGAAGACGATAGCTTACATAGATGGTGCGTATGATTTTGTTGGTATTCGAGACGTTGCTGCGGGACACATTCTCGCATGCGAGAAAGGAGTTGTTGGTGAAAGTTATATTCTTTCAGGTGAACGTATAACAGTTAAAGATTTATTGGTCATTCTCGAAGAGGTAACCGGGGAGAAAGCCCCCCGTTTAAAAATTCCTATATCATTGGCAAGGATATCAACTTTATTTCACCCTTTATATTATAATATAAAAAATAAGGAGCTACGATTTAGTGCTTATACCCTCCGAACACTTGTTAGTAATTCTTTTATAAGCTATAAAAAAGCAAGGAGTGAGTTAGGCTATTCACCTCGTCCAATAAAACAATCCATTGAAGATGCAATACAGTGGTTCAGAGATAATAAGAGATTGTAAATTTATCAAAGGATTCAAGGGGTTGAGGGTTCCAGGGTTCAAGTGGTTTTTGTTCTGGATTCACAACAGACTTAAATTTTTATAAGAAAGGAGGATATCAATGGAGACATATATAATTTTGATGGGAATGACAAAGAAAGGTCTTGATGAAATTCACATGATTCCTGATTTTGTCAAATCACTTCAATCAAAGTTAAGAAAGAGGGATGTTGAACTTAAAGGCTTCTACAAAGTTATGGGTGAGACCGACTATGTAGCAATAATTGAGTCGCCGGACGACAAAGAGGCTTTGGCGGTCGTGATGGCACTCGGGAAAATTGGATATTTCACTACCCTTACATTGAAGGGATATTCGATGTTAGAGATGGGGGAATCTATAAAAATATATAGTGAAGATTATAGGTAAAACGTAAGGAAAAAATACAAAATCCTGGTCTATAGGAGCATCTGAACCGGTCAGGATATCCGATTGGATGGTGCCGAGTTCTATGATTTTAGAAGTCAAGGTCTTGGGATGAAAATTGATGATAAGAGAAATTGACGTTGTTTTCTGGGGAAAGGAGGTAATATGGGACCATTTCACATGCCCTGGTTAACGTTTTCTGCATGGATTGTAGCACTCATTAGTGTTTTATTCAGTATTGTCTGGGCAATCTGGATCTTTAAACCGGGAGATGACGATGAGTAAATCTTTTATCTGCCCGGTAGTTCTTATTGTTTATCTTGCTGTTATGGTTCTGATTGGATTGATAACAAGACGCAGAACTAAGAACGTGGAGGATTTTTATATCGGTGGTAGGCAAATAGGTCCATGGGTAACGGCATTGTCCTTTGTTGCAGCTTATTTTAGTTCAGTTGTTATTGTGGGTGGTGGTGGCTTCGGTTATATGTTCGGAATGACCACACTCTGGATTGCTGCAGTAAATGTTCTTCTTGGCGGTACTTTATGCTGGATTGTTCTCGGACCTAGAATCAGAAAGTTTACCCAGAGGCTTAATACGATGACGATTCCAGGATTCCTGAGTGAGAGATTTAAATCTCGTTTTGTGTTGATATTTTCTGCAGTAATAATTATTTTATTTATGATAATATACAATGTTAGTATTCTAAAAGGTATGGGTCATATCTTTGAAGTTTTAATGGAAATCCCGTATTCTTATGGCGTTCTCTTATCCTGTGTAATTATTCTTTTTTATGTTTCTATAGGTGGCTATCTAGCAGTGGTATGGACAAGTTTTATTCAAGCGTGGGTAATGGGTATTGGATTAATCCTGCTCACTATATTCTCTCTGAAATCGGTAGGAGGAATTACAGCAGTAAACATAGCACTACAAAAAATCGACCCTGGATTGATCAACACACCGGGTTTGTGGGGTTGGCCGGGATTAATCTCTTTTGCTCTAATAGTTAGTTTTGGAGTTTGGGGGATGCCACAGTTGTTGGTAAGGTTCTATTCTATCAAGAATTTAAAGGTTTTAAGAATTGGGACTGTTATTGCTTCGGTGGGAACGTGCTTGGCTATATTGCCATATTTAAATGGGGCTATCGCTCGGATACATTTCTCAAATTTACAGAGTCCAGATCTTGCAATCCCTACTCTGACTAAAATGGTTCTTTCGCCATTGGGTTCTGCTGTAGTTCTTGCAGGGGTGGTTGCTGCTGGTATGTCCACTTTCGCTTCTATCTTAATAATACTTTCAAGTTCATTGATGGAGGATATAGTTAAAACCGGGTTAGGGAAAAAATTATTGAGAGAAAAAAGTCTAACTTATGGAAAAATAGCCAGTGTAGTTATTGGTTTTATTTCCTTGCTTATCGCTCTAAAACCACCAGCACTTGTGCTGACTCTAACTGCATTTTCCTGGGCAGTAATTGCTTCAACCACACTCTGGCCAATACTTTTTGGGATTTACTGGAAAGGGGCAACGAAATTGGGCTGTGTTTTTTCAATGGTTGGTGGATTCATAACTGCCCTTATCTGGATGGCTATTGGTAATCCTTTTGGAATTCATGGTTTTATTCCGGGTATTATTGTTGGTTTAATTTTAATGGTTGTGGTAAGTTCACTAACTCCTAAATTTTCTGAAGAGCATATTAAGAAAATCTGGAGTGATTGATTAAAACACTTTTGGAAATTAAAAGACTGATTCTAACAGTTTAATGGCAGCCTGCATTATTTTGACCTTAAAATAACTTAAAAATATATCTTGACTTAAATTTTGTTTTTATCTATGATTTACTAACAGGAGGTTATCATCAACTCTACTATACAGGTAAATCAAAGCAAGAACTTTTTTATATACAAATTAAAAATAAAATTCTCAAAAGTTTGTGAAGTAAGACTTAATATCTTCTTATAAAACCAGGGAAATTTAAAAATGACGGATAAAGATATCGTTAGGTGGCTTTTAGAAGTAGAGAATCCTTCTATCCGCTATATCACTCTTAGAGACATTTTAGGTAGAGGAGAAGAAAACCCTGCACTGAAAGATGCAAAGGCTTTGATACCGGGTTCAAAAATAGTGACTAAGATATTCTCTAAACAAAATCCAAAAGGGTATTGGGAGGATCCGGTTAACCCTTATCATCCAAAGTATAAATCATCTTACTGGCAGATAATGACACTGGGTCAGCTTGGGTTGGGCAAAAGCAATGAAAGAATTAGTAAGGCTTGTGAATATATTTTTCAGTTTCAACTGGAAGAAGGCGGATTTTCGAGCTATACGACAGAACGAGCTTTAAAAGAATATAATTCATTACAGGAAAAGAGAAAAAAATTACCTCCCAAGAACGAATGGGTGTCATCAAAAGTTTTTGAACATCAATATGCCTGCCTTACTGGAAATATGGTGACAGCTTTTATTAGGATTGGATATATTGATGACCCTCGGGTTATAAAAGCATTAGAATGGCTTGTAAAGATTCAGAATGAGGATGGTGGATGGCTCTGTCCCTATTGGAAGGCACATATTAAAGATACCCATGGATGCTTTTATGGAACAATCTGTCCATTAGAAGCATTCAGTGAAGTCCCAGAAGAGAAATTGACAAAAGCAATGAAAGAAGCAGTAGAAAGAGGGGCAGAATTTTTGCTCATGCATCATCTCTTTAAAGCTGACCACCACAACTATAAAATTATAAACCAATCATGGTTAAAACTTACTTTTCCAACGTTTTATGGATATAGCAGCTTAAGAGGTTTAGATGTTTTAACAAAGTTGGGTTATATGGAAGATAAAAGGATAGATGACTCTGTAGCTGTTTTATTGGAAAAGCGCACCCTTGAAGGCAAATGGATTCTCGAAAGTACACCATCAGGCAGGATGCAAGCAAATATAGAAAAGAAAGGTAAAGTGAGTAAATGGATTACTTTAATCGCTATGAGAGTGCTGAAACATCTGCATATTCGTCCATAATTCAAATTGAAGATATTTTCTTATTATCCCTTGACTTATTTGTTTAAATAATTAGGATGTACTAATTTTAGTACTAAACAGGAGGTATAATAAAAAGATGCCACAAGGTAAAGTTAAATGGTTTAATGAGAATAAAGGATACGGTTTTATAGAAGTGGAAGGTGGAAAAGATGTTTTTGTCCACTCCGCTGCCATCAAAGAGGGTTCAAGCCCATTATATGAAGGTGATGAAGTAGAATTCGAGATTGTACAGGGTGAAAAAGGACCAAAGGCTGAAAACGTATTAAAGATATAAGAAAACCATAGAGAAGCCCAGTAAGTTCCCTTTACACAGGGTTATTTAGATTTATATATCAATTTTCTTATTGACATAGATAACTCCCTTAAAAATGTAAATCAAGGGAGAAAAGTATTTTATGTCTTAAATACAGATTTATTTGAATTTCAGATGTCAAAAATACACTTGACTGGAATTTTTAAAAGTTAACCATGGCGATGCTCATATAAAGAATCTGAGAAAGATTAGTGAAAAGGGTGTTAATGAGTTTCTTGACGGGAAAAAATATTGGATATCACCATAAACTTCACATACATTGTAAACTCCAAACAAAGGTTAGGTTAAAACGTAACAATTATGAATAAATATGAAGATACCAACAGAAGATTCTGGGATGAACTTACAGAAGTACATATTAAGTCCTATGGAGTTCTTGGATTTAAAAGTGGTAAATCTACCTTAGATAGTATTCAATTGGAAGAAGTCTGCAGTGTAAAGGGAAAATCCTTACTGCACCTACAATGCCACTTTGGATTGGATACACTATCATGGGCAAGAGAGGGTGCTATTGTGACTGGAGTGGACTTTTCTGAGAAATCGATTAAATATGCTAATCAATTAAAAGAGGAATTAAATATAGATGCAAGATTCATCTACTGTAGTATTTTTGATTTAAAAAGTCATTTGGATAAGAAATTTGATATAGTATATACATCACAGGGCGTACTCTGTTGGTTAAAAGATTTAGAAGAATGGGCAAAAATAATCTATCATTTTTTAAAGCCTGGTGGCATTTTTTATATAATGGATGGGCATCCAATAATCCATACATTTGATGATCTTAAAAAAGGGGAATTAGAAATTAGATATAATTATTTTCATAAGAAAGAACCCACAAAATGGGATGATGGAACTCCAGATTATTCTGATGTATCATATATTACAGAGAATCCATCATATGAATGGCAGTGGTCATTAAGTGATATAATAAATTCCCTTATTAAAGCAGATTTAAGGATAGAATTTATACATGAATTTGATAAAATATTTTATAAGGCTTTGACTTTTATGAAACAAGATGAAGATGGTTGGTGGTACCTGCCAGATTATAGAAATAAGATACCTTTAATGTTCACACTAAAAGCATTCCGCTCCTAGTCTTTACTTTAATCTCTTTTTTTATAAATTAAAATATAGGTAATACAATGAAAAACGACCACGAAAATACATTTAATCTTATCAGTAAAAAATTGAAAAAAAAGCTTGATACGTATACCGAATATGAGATTGTTAAGGATGAATTAGAGATAGATTCAACGACGTTCATTCCGAGGGCAGTTTCATATACAGAATACAGAGAGGCAGAGAGACTGAAAAAAGAACTGCTAAAAAGATATAAAGGTAAGTCATTTGAAGAAGTCATCAAAGGTAAGGAAATCAGAACAGAAAAAGGAATTTGCTATAAGATAGAACAAGAGGATAACATTAATTTTAATATTATAAATCCCGATATAGCAAGGTCGAAAATTCTCAAAGATTTAAAGTTGATATATGGAATTGGCGAAGTCACTGAAAGAGTGTTAAAGAGCGAAGGTTATAATACTATTGAAGACCTTTGCAGACATCCCCGTTTTACTTCTGAAGCATCACGTCTTTTAGAGCTTCTTGATGAATGCAATGCCCGCAATATTGCACAATGGATTACCCATTGGTTCCCCAAAACTCATCCATTGGTTCTATGTACATCAAGCCTCCACAAAAAGGAGAACTTTATTATTTTAGATATCGAGACTTTTGGGCTTTTTTCAAGACCTATCATACTTTTTGGCCTGGCTTCAATTAACAATAACACTATATTAATAAATCAATATTTCCTGCGAGATATTGGAGAGGAACCCGCAGCTTTAAATGCATTCCTTAGTCATATTGATGAGAATAGTGTTTTTGTAACGTTTAATGGTAAAGCTTTTGATTTGCCTTATATTAAAGAGCGACTTGCATATTATGGGATGTACGAAAACCTTGACCATCCACATTTTGATATACTACATTTTTCAAGAAGGGCATGGAAGGAGGAAATACCTGACCACAGATTGACAACATTGGAAAAATATTTGTTTGGGGTATACCGTGAAAATGATGTACCTAGTGCCCTGGTTCCAGAATTTTATGAAGCATATATGAGAAGTGGAAATGCTGGGGTGCTTATTCCCATAATTGAGCATAATAAACAGGATTTAGTTACTCTTGTGAATATTTTTTCGAAACTACATGAAAAATGGGAATAATGATAGAGGAAATTATAAACGCACTAAAGACCAATCCTCGATTTAAGGACCGAATAGAGCACATAGAGGTTTTAGATTCAAGGGATTCCGTTTATGGTGTAACAAGAAAGGAGTTAGCGCAAAACATAAAGAATTATCTTAAAAAAAAGAACATTAAACTATATAAGCATCAATGTGATGCTATAGATGCGTTAAGATGCGGGAAAAATATTATTATAACAACACCAACAGCTTCTGGGAAAACCCTTGCATATAACATTCCAATCTTTGAGAGATTATATAAAGACAAATCTGCTACTGCACTTTTTCTTTATCCCACGAAGGCTCTTTCAAATGACCAATTAAAGGTAATGAAAGAATTAGAGAAATTATCTGGAATAGAAGTAAATCCAGATGTATATGATGGTGATACACCTACTCATAAGAGGCCTAAAATAAGAGAACACTCAAGAATAATAATAAGTAATCCATACGAACTTCATCAAGTCCTACCTTGGCACTACAAGTGGCAAAAATTCTATAGTAACCTGAAATTTATCGTTATTGATGAGGCTCATCGATATAGAGGTGTCTTTGGTTCAAATGTTACCTTTTTGATAAAAAGGATGAAGCGTATATGCGACCTTTATAATTCGAATCCTCAATATATTCTATCTACAGCTACGCTTGCAAATCCTGTTGAATTTGGAGAGCGTCTGGTTGGAGTTAAATTCGAGCTTATATCGTCCGATGGCTCACCTAAGGGAAAGAAGTACTTTATATTTTACAATCCTTTCTTCGATGGGATTGGCGAGTTATCTACTACAAGCGAAACAAAGGATTTATTTCTGTTTTATCTAAAGAATTGTCTTCAAACACTTTGTTTTACTGTTTCAAGAAAAACTGCAGAATTGATTGCATCCTGGGCAAAGAAAGAATCTGAAAAGACAGTGCCTTTTCTAATAGATAAAATATCTCCATATAGAGCAGGATATCTGCCAGAGGAAAGAAGAAAGATAGAGAATGATTTAAAAAAGGGAAATCTCCTTGGAGTGACGTCAACTAATGCGTTAGAATTAGGTGTAGATATTGGGTCCTTAGACAGTGTAATAATTTCAGGTTATCCTGGAACGATAATTTCAACGTGGCAACAGGCAGGAAGGGCTGGAAGAGGTGAAGAGGGATCAATTGCCACATTGATAGCATTTCAAAATCCATTGGATCAGTATTTTATGAAGAATCCAAAAATGTTTTTCGATAAATCTCATGAACACGCAATTATCGACGATTCTAATCCTTATATAGTCTCAGGACATCTATTATGCGCTGCTTCAGAGTTACCGATAAAAATTGAAGACGATGGGAAATATTTTGGAGATAATATTGAAGTTATTGCTGAAGCACTGAAGCGAGAGGGTTTGCTTAAGGATACACCAAATGGGTTGGTATATTCTGGTAAAATGAGGGCTACAGAGGTTGTTTCAATTGATAATATATCGCAAGATGTATTTAAAGTCAAATGTGATGGAGAACTGCTTGAAACAATGGATAGACCCCAAGCGTATAGAGAAGCACATAAAGGAGCAATTCTACTTCATCGGGGTGAGACCTATTTTGTGAAAGATTTGAATCTAAAAGAACAAATTGTAGATATAAAAAAGGAGGAAGTGGACTATTATACCGAAGCAATGAAGGTTGCTGATACAGAGATAATAGAAGAGATTAAAAATAAGAGAATTGGGAATTTTTCTGTTTCATTAGGGAGTGTAAAGATAAATGAAGAATATATCAGATACAAAATAAAGAAATTTAGTGAGGTAATTGGAAGTATGAGGTTAAACTTACCTCCGCTAAACTTTAAAACAACTGGAATGTGGTTTACTGTCCCTGCAGAAATTTGTGATAAAATATGGAAGATAAGGAGAAAGGATGAAGATATTAAGGAAAAAATATTGGGGAGAAAAGGAGAGGAGTTTAAAATAGAAGTTTTTGCAGGTGGTCTTCATGGAATAGAGCACTCAGCGATCAGTATAATGCCCTTTCATGTAATGTGTGATAGATGGGATATAGGGGGTGTCTCAACGACACATCACCCACAGACTGGTAAACCCACAATCTTTATATACGATGAATTTGAGGGTGGTATTGGATTAACAGAAAAGGCTTATGAACTTATTACGGATATACTCATAATGACACATCGGCTTGTAAGAGACTGTGAATGTGACCATGGATGTCCAGCTTGCATATATTCTCCAAAGTGTGGTGACGAAAATGAACCACTGGATAAGAGAGGCACCATATTGATACTAGAAGAATTGCTACGTATGATTAATTCCGAATAATATGTTTCTTAATGTTAAATTCCGTAGTACATCTAACTTTTAATACTTTTAATTACAATATTTCATTGTTTCGTATTTACAGGATATTGATAATTATTGATTGACTTTTCGGACTTTTTTTTTATATTGAGTTAAGATTACCCTTAAGGGAAATTATGGACAGAAGAGAATTCATAAAAAGATGTATTTCAATGGCCGCAATTGCAAGTGTATCCCCTCTTTTAAAATCAAAAACCCTACTTGGATCACCACGGGAAAAAGATATGACAAAGACTCCCGACCTCATAGCTATAAGAAATGGAGAACCAGATAAAATGTTTGATACTGCAATAAAAAAGATGGGAGGAATAGAGGCTTTTGTGAAGAAAGGTCAAACAGTTGTAGTAAAACCCAATATAGCCTGGAATTCTGAACCCGAGGGTGGAGCCTGCACCAATCCTATTCTAGTGAAAAGGGTGGTAGAGCACTGTATTCATGCTGGTGCAAAAAAGGTATATGTTTTTGACCATACATGCCATGACTGGGAAAGCACTTACAAGGTTAGTGGGATTGAGAAGGCAGCAAAGGATGCAGGTGCAATTGTAGTTCCCGCACATGCAGAATCTTATTATGAGGAGGTAAGAATACCAGGGGCACATACTCTTAAAACAACAAAGGTTCATGAACTTATACTTGATGCGGATGTTTTTATAAATGTTCCAATTTTAAAGCACCATGGAAGTACCCTGATGACAGGTGCGATGAAAAATCTTATGGGAGTGGTTTTTGATAGAGGGTTCTATCATCGAATTGACCTACATGGATGCATTACTGAGTTCTGTCTGTATAGAAAACCGGACCTTAATATTGTGGATGCATACTACGTTATGACTCAAAATGGGCCCATGTGCTATAACAGGGAATTTATTACAAAAAAGATGATGCAGCTTATTTCAACAGACATAGTTGCAATAGACGCAGCTGCATCTAAAATACTTGGGAGGGATCCACAAGATGTAAAACATATTGTTTATGGGAATGAGAGGGGGTTAGGGATTATGGAACTTGAAAGATTGAATATTGAGAGAATCGTTCTTTAAATGTCCAGTGAGATATAAAGTTCAAAGAATATACATTGAAATCTTTGTTTTCCTTTTAATTTTCCTTTCTTTTTTTAGCATCTTTGGTGGATATTTAGAAAATATTCCTGAAAAAATACAAATAATTCCCCTTATGCTCTCTGCACTTTCAAAGGGAATTTTCTTATCAATATTTATCCTCGTAGGTTTTTTGCTTTTTACATTTGTTTTTGGAAGAGTTTACTGTTCATATATATGCCCCCTAGGTGTGTGCCAGGACGGTTTCATTAGAATATGGAGTAAAATAAGAAAAAAGCTTAGATTTAGTTACAACCCACCCATGAAGACCCTTAGATTATCCATATTAGCATTGGCAGTTATAAGTCTTTTTTCGGGTGGTCTATATTTCATTGGATGGCTAGATCCCTTTAGCTTTTTTGGAAAGATTGTGACATATATGTTTAAGCCTCTCTTCATTTTTTCGAACAATACAGTAGACCTACTACTGAGGAAACTGGATATATATTTCCTTTCAAGTATGGAATATCCAGAAATTCATTTGCTTAATCTGATCCCTTTTATCCTGCTTTTAGGTTTGCTACTTCTCTTTACGATAATAAGGGGCAGACTTTACTGTAATTCAGTCTGCCCTGTGGGAACCTTTCTAGGTCTAATTTCCACGCGACCATTATGCAGGATAAACATAGATAGTAATCGTTGCAGTTCCTGTGGACTCTGTGAAGGTGTATGTAAAGCAGAATGCATTGATTCTAAAAATAAAAGAGTAGATGAATCATCCTGTATAAGGTGCTTTAACTGTTTATCCGTCTGTCCTCTTTCCGCCATAAATTATGTCCCATTTTACAAGGTAGAGGAAGGTGATTCAGAGGTAGAGAATGTAAGCGGAATATCAAGGAGAAAGTTTATTTCATACGGGGCTAGTTTAATTGCATTTACTGGGATAAACCTATTTTTTAAGAAAAATCCAGAACCTGAGAAAGGAACTCCTCCCACACCTCCGGGTTCAGGTAACCTTTCAAGATACATCGGAAAATGTAGTGCATGTTACGTCTGTGTTAATAACTGCCCAACAAATGTTCTCAAGCCCTCTATAATTCATTATGGCATAAAAGGTGCCTTCATTCCTCATATGGATTTCAGAAGTGGTTTTTGTGAGTATAAATGTACTGTCTGTTCCAATATATGCCCAACTGGAGCTCTCCTCCCATTAACGATAGAAGAAAAGATAACACTTCAGATTGGAACGTCTCTCTTGAAAAAGGATATATGTGTAGTATTCACTGAAAATACTGATTGTGGTGCCTGTGCAGAACATTGTCCTACCAAGGCAGTTCATATGATTCCATACAGGGGATTATTATACGCTCCTGAGGTTAACAACTCAATATGTGTTGGATGTGGTGCCTGTGAGTATGTGTGCCCAACTGAGCCCCAAAAAGCAATAATTGTTCGAACAAATATAGTCCACAAAAAAATCGAAAAGGGAATCTGCCTTCCTCCAGTTGAGGAGAAAGAAGAATTAGAAATTGAAGAAATTGAAGGTTTTCCATTTTAATAATTGAGCGAATGATTATTTGTAAATCCAATAAATAAAAGGAGGTTTTTTATGAAGAAAAATTTTCAATATTTTTTAAGATTGGCTTATCTTTTCTTATTTATTCTTAGTCTGTCTTATTGTGCTTCTTATAACAAAGAGATTGATGTATCTCCACTACCGGGGATGAAAGATTTGTCCGAGGCTTTTCTAAAATACTATAAACCTGTCCCAGAAGATTTTACAATAGAAATGCCGGGATATTCACTGCCTCTGGATTTGACTTTTGTTTCTAATCTCAGGGAAGTTGAGAGTAGATATCTTAATAAACCTGAGTATTTGCATCTACTGCTAAAAAATGGTTTTGTTGTTGTTGGTGGTGGAAAAGTTGATGACATAGCTACTCCGTATAAATGGATTATAGACCAGGAGATTCCTATTTACGTTACCGCTGATACCCCTCTTCATCTTTTTCATATTCAATTCGACGAGACTTTAAAAGAAATTGAAGAAAGTGTTTTTTATCCCGACATTTTGGAGGTAACTCGAATTTTACTCAAGGAATCAGAAAAGAATTATAAAGAGTTTACAGGAGATTTAAGGGAAGCAGCAAAGCGAAACGTAGCATATTTTTCTGTGGCACTTAAACAGTTTGACCCAGGTTTCTCTCCACCACGCTATGTAAAAGAATTGGTTGATTGGGAATGTGAACAGATAGAAAAACATATAGGATTACCAGATTATGGTCTAGCAATGGAAAAATCCCTTTTTAAAATCCCTGAAGATTATAGTCAGTACAAGCCCAGGGGACATTACACAAGAAGCGATACTCTAAAAAGATACTTTAAAGGAATGATGTGGTTTGGTCGAATAACTTTCCTTCTTAAAGGACACGAAAAGTTTGGTCCTATCATTCCTCCAGCAGAAGCATTAACGGATAGGCTAACCGCAAAGATTCAAACCCTCCAGGCAGCTCTCATTTCAGCAAGTAGTGGTAACCTTAAGCTTTCTGACGGCAGAAAAGTGTCAGACATGTGGGATAGGATTTATTCTGTCACAGCTTTTTATGCGGGATTTGCAGATGATTTGACATTATATGATTACAGAGAAGCCATGCGAGATGTGTTTGGGAGTAAATTTTCTGCAGGAGAGTTAGAAAAGGAAAAGAAATATGCTAAATTCCTATTCGAACTCTCAAAACTACAGGGACCAGAAATCTTCTCCGGGACTGGTGGCGCTGGTTTAGACCCAGGAGGTTTTGAAGGTCATCAATTTACTTCTGTTAAGCAATTGGATGAAATACTTAGCTATACAATGGGTTTTAGATTTATGGGGCAGCGCTATATACCTGATTCATACATTCTTGGTCAATTAGTCTCACCTGCAGTAGGTACAGTTCCAAGGGTAATCCCGCCAAGGTTTACAGTTGTTTATATCCCTGATGAGCGAATCCAACCAGATTTAGCTTATTCTATCAGGGGATTCCCAAGAGGATTGGATGTATTTAGTGTATTCGGAAGCAAGAGAGCTAGTGAGCATATAATAAATTATACTGACCATGAGTACCCGAAATATGGTGAGCAGGTAGAGAATTTACGAGTAGAGTTTTCCAAACTCACAGATGAAGATTGGAACCGTAATCTATATTGGTCCTGGTTATACGCATTGAAGACTTTGACTGAGGAAAGAGGAAGAGGATATCAGACCTATCAGCAGACAATTGCTTATTTAGATAGGCAACTCAACACTGCTCTTGCTTCGTGGGCAGCACTTCGTCATAATACAATACTTTATGCCAAGCAAAGTTATACGCCTATGCATGTAGGGATAACATCGGTTGAGCCAACACCACCTCCACCAAAGGGTCTTGTTGAACCATTACCAGAATTTTACGCAAGGATTCTTACGACAGTAAAAATGGCGCATGAAGGACTTAAGGAATTAGATGTTTTGAGCGTGGAAGCAGAATTTCGTCTTTCGTCCCTCGTTAATACTCTAGAAAGATTATATGAAATATGCAAACGACAGGTAAGAAATGAGCCACTAACATCAGAAGATAATAACTTTCTTGCAAATTTCCCAGATAAATTAAAAATGGCAATTGGTGATGTGGATGATGAGGGATTAAAAACAACAATAATTGCAGATGTCCATACAGACATAAATTCAAAACTAACTCTGGAGGAAGCTTCTGGATACCTGGATTATGTTGTCATTGCTTATATACGAACCGAAGGTGATATTGTTCTTGCTGTTGGTCCAGTACTCTCATATTATGAATTCAAACATCCTATGGATGATAGATTAACCGATGAGAAATGGCGTAAGATGCTAAAGCAAGATGAAGCTCCTGATAGACCAATTTGGATAAGGAGTTTTTACAGAGAATAATAATAATATTTCATGCGGATATTCAAATCTCTACTCTCTATGAATTTGAGTAGAAATTGGATTAAAGACGATTAAAGGACTTTACATCGAAAATGGCATATCCCAGGATAAAATCAGGAGGAGGTTTTTTATGGAAGCATATGTAACTCCCGATACTATCGAAGAAAAGGCGAAACTCTGGCTTAAAAAGATCGAGCCATTTAACAGGCATAGAATGCGACTTAATAAAGAGAGGTCAGCACTCCTAGTTATTGATATGCAATGTTTCTTCTTGAATCTTGATTCTCCTACTTTCACCTGTGGGGGGATTGCTATTCTACCGACAGTGAAACAACTCATTGATGCTTTTCGAGAAGAGGATCGACCTATAATTTTCACACGACACACTCATCACCCTGATAATCTTGACGCAGGAATTATGGAATGGTGGTGGGGAGGAATGTGTCTTGAAGGAAGTCCAGAAAGCGAGGTACATCATGACATTGTCCCACTTCCTCACGAAAAAGTTATACAAAAACATCGTTATTCAGCGTTCTACAATACAGACCTGGAGACCATTCTGCGGTGCCTTAAGATAGAAGATATTGTTATTTCGGGAATTATGACTAATTTGTGTTGTGAATCCTCGGCACGTGACGCTTACTACCGGGATTACAGGACATTCTTTTTGGCTGATGCTACTGGAACTATCAATGAAGAAATGCATTTAGCAAGTTTGCTAAATATTGCTTTTGGATTTGCGTTTGTGACTACAAAAAATGAGATTATACTGGAGATACAAAAGAAATAAATCACATTTATCATCTTTTAGAAATACTATAAGGTACCACAAACGAATTTTCCTATTTACATTTAAAATTTTTCTTTTATTTTATAAAAGTGGTGATATTTGAAAAGAATTCATGGTTTACAAAATTTATAAAGTAAAGAGATATCAGTGAGTTAATTATTTAAGGAGAAATTCAATGAGGTCTTTAAAGGTGTCAATAGCTTTAAAAATAATAAAAACTTTTTTTCTTTTTTTGATAATAATGTTCCAGATTAGTTTTCAATTGAGAGGTAAAGGGGGTGAAATGGAAGAGACTCTACCAGCTGATAGTTTAGAGTTAATGCTGGAATACTATACCACACAGGGTATAATGACCGCTCCAGGAGAATACGAGTATTTATTCAAAGATCTCCCATCAGAAGTACCAGAAATCCTTAAAGTCCTACAGGGTATTTTAATACATATTTTTCATGCTCATCGATATGGAATTGAACTCTCCGAGGAAAGAAAACAGGAAGTTAATATACGGAAAGTGGAGGATATGTTAGCAAGAATAAATGAAATGGATGCTCGTCCTATTGTATTCGCACGAGCGCTTGATAAGCGTTTAGTGAAAAATTGTAGAGATTATTCCGTATTTATGTGTTCTTTACTTAGATATAAAGGTATACCTGCTCGGGCTAGATGTGGGTTCGGAACCTATTTTATACCTGGGAAATACGAAGACCATTGGATTTGTGAGTACTGGAACAAAAATGAGAACCGCTGGGTAATGATGGACCCACAGATAGATAGTATTCAAATAAAAGCATTTAATTTTGATTTTAACACCCTTGATATGCCTGCTGGTAAATTCGTTACTGCTGGTGAAACTTGGAAGTTATGTAGAAGTGGAGAACTGGATCCAAATCTCTGTGGTATTTTTGATCTAAAGGGTTTATGGTTTGTCGGAGGTAATGTAATCCGTGATCTCATGTCACTTAATAAATTAGAGGTGCTCCCCTGGGATTGCAATGAACTCATGAGTAGTATTAAGGAGCTGGTAAACTTGGAGGAATATACTTTGTTGGATAAGGTAGCTGAAATTACCACAGCTGATGATAGTTCATTTTCAGAAGTTAGATCCTTTTATGAATTGAATTCGGCATTACATATGCCAGAAGACTGGGAACCATAAATTTAAATAACTATTTTATATCCAAACAAGTTAGGAGGTAATTTACTATGACTAATATTAATACAATGAATCAAACGGATAAGATGCGTATAAAGTATGGTTTTTGGGTTATAATTATAGGTTTTATCCTGGTGACGATTGTCTTTATAGCAGCAATCGTTAAGTGGTCAGAAGCTTCTGATGTTACTGCAGTTGTGGGTGCTTTTACAGGCTTGGTTGGAACTGTAGTCGGTGCTTTCTTTGGAGTTCAGATAGGTTCTGCTGGAAAGGAAAAAGCAGAGAGGGAGAGAAAGGAAGCAGAAGAAAAGGCACTTCGAATGGCATCACTTCTGTCTCCAAAGGATGCTAAAAGCATTCTAGAATAGCTAATCTGATTTCACTGATAAATGAATCAAAAACTTAACCAAATGAGATAATAGTTGTGGGAAAGAAACCATAAAATTTCGCTCTTGACTTGAATAATATATTTTATAATATGTCTTCTAGTTAATGGCGAGGTTTGTGATATTGAACATATAGAAACGGTTAACCAAAGATGTATTTAAATTAAATCTCTATAAAGGTAGGTATAATCCCCTTATATTTAACCTACAATATAAAGGAGGAAAGTATGGGTAAGTTTGAAATCCAGATAGATCCAATGACAGGGGAGAAATTTGTGGAAGT
>SOIB01000027.1 GCA_004377355.1 Candidatus Stahliibacteriota bacterium
GGAATTGACTTCAGAGTGAAATTGTTTATAATTATTCTGTGACTGGCAAGCCATCTAAAATTATATTTCGAGACCAGGAGTTTTATCGTTTCACTGTTGGTGATACTGAAGAAAATCATAAGATTCTTAAATTTTTATCTATTAAGTGAAAAGGATTCCCAGATGAATCGGAAGGTTATAATTGCAATCATTATTACTGCTTTATTAGTAGGGGGTGGAGTATACTTCTGGAATACGATGGCAATGAAAAAGATGAAAGTAGAAAAAGATTATGAATTTTTCCCAGTTTATGGTCCGGATAGAGATGCGATGAACTTAGAAATAAATTTCTATGTAAGGATTCCTGAAAAATTACCGGTAATTGAGAAATTAAAAATTGTGGCAGATAAACTATCAAGATTTAAATTTGACCTTCCAATTAAAGTTTTAAGAATTGAAAAGAGAAACAATAGAAAGATAGCAGTGATAAATCTTTTAGAGTGTGAAGATACTGAAGGAAATTCGCAAAAGACTTGGAGTTCGGTTTATTTTCAGGGGTCAACAGGAGGATTATTTACATCGATGTCTCTAAGGAAGACATTCCTTCAAGAAGATTTTGAAGGCGAATGGATAGATGGAGTGGAATTTTACTATGAGGGGGAGCCAATTTTAGAAGAAGATTGGGACCATATTTCGCTCTCTGGAACAATATATAGGAGGTAATGAGGTAAATAAGAGTGACGAAATTAAAGAAAGAACTTAATTTGCTAAATGTATTCTGTATTGCCTCCGGGGCGATGATTAGCTCAGGAATATTTATCCTTCCGGGACTTGCTCATGCCAGGGCTGGTCCTGCAGTAGTTATATCTTATCTTTTAGCAGGTATCCTGGCAGCAATCGGTGTGTTAAATAAAGCTGAACTTGTGACAGCACTTCCCAAAGCTGGTGGAACCTACTTCCATGTTTCAAGGAGTATGGGGCCAGTTGTAGGTACTGTTGAAGGATTAATAACCTGGTTTTCGCTATCTTTGAAGAGTGCTTTTGCATTGGTTGGTATGGCTGCCTTTGCAAGGATTCTTATTGATTTGAATCTACATATAATTGCACTCATATTGTGTATTATATTTTTAATTATTAATCTTATTGGGATTAAAGAGGCAGGCAGGATTCAGGTTATTCTTGTATCTGGATTATTGGGACTTATGCTTCTCTATATAGTCCGAGGTCTTCCAGCAGTTAATATTCAGAATTTTGAACCCTTTGCTCCAAATGGGCTTGGTGCAATCTTCTCTACCGCAGGTTTTGTATTTATTTCCTATGGTGGTCTGCTGAAGGTTGCAGCTGTTGCCGAAGAAGTAAAAGATCCTGGGCGGACTATACCTTTGGGAATGATTTTTTCCCTTCTTGTAGTAACTTTCTTCTATATTTTGGTCGTCTTTGTAACGACAGGTGTACTTGGAGCATCTGAACTTGACCATTCCTTAACACCGATTTCTGATGGAGCAGTTGTATTCATGGGGGTGTGGGGTAAAATTCTATTGAGTATAGCGGCTATTCTTGCATTCGTTTCAACCGCTAACGCAGGTATTATGTCTGCATCAAGGTATCCATTAGCCTTAGGTAGAGATGGTCTATTGCCCGAGTTTTTGAGTAAGATAAACATAAGGTTCAATACACCACATATTTCGATCCTGGTAACTGGTGTATTTATGGTTATCGCTTTGTTTCTACCACTGGACATCCTCATAAAAGCAGCTTCCAGTGTTCTCATATTAACCTATTTGTTTTCGTGTTTTTCAATTATTATCCTACGGGAGAGTCGTCTTCAGAACTATCAACCCACTTTTCACGCACCATGGTATCCATGGATACAGATTATTGGGATTCTTGGCTTTGGATTTTTACTGTTTGAGAT
>SOIB01000064.1 GCA_004377355.1 Candidatus Stahliibacteriota bacterium
TGGTCGCTTCGCTCCAATTAATGTAGTTAATGGTCAATTAATCGATTGGTTAATTAGTACTTCCCATCCTTCCCCCTTTTTAACTATTTGACTATTAAACTATTTAACCAATCAACTATAATTGTTGCTTGACATTGAATGAAATTTATTCTATCATTGAATTATGAAAAAACTTTTTTTTCTAATACCTATACTTCTTATATTAGCTTGTAGTGAACATCAAATATATTTCAGTGGTTCAGTTGGTATATATCCAGATAGAAAAATATTCTGGGCATTCCTGGAATATCCCCCCCCTAATTTTGGCTTTGTTGAAGATGCTAGAGTACTGTTAGATAGCATTACTCGAATTCCATTTGATGGGGAAAGGGGAGGATATTATAGAGAAGGAATATTTACCTTAACATATAATTCAACTCATACAGTTCAGGTAGAGGTTGAAGATTACGAAGATATTTATGCAGAAGCTACGATTCCATCCACTTTTGATTTCGATATGGTTGATCGTGTGAAAGCAGAAGATTCTTTAATTATAAGATGGACTCATGCTGACTCTTTGGAAACACCACCTGACCAGTGGAGGTTGGTTGTAATTATGGGTGGCGATACTTTACGCTATATTGGCATCCTTCCCACTGCGAACGAATATGAAATTATTGAAGGAATAATAAATGATGATTTAGAAATAGTTATTGACGCTATAAGATTCGGGAATATATCTGGAGTGAGAAGTGGTTCTGTTTTTGTAGGAGTGGTACGAAAGGAAAAAAATGTAGGATTAAAAGATTAATTAACAATTCTTTCTAATTTCTTTTCTAACTCTTTTTTAAGAACCCTTAAATCACCTTTATAAGTAAAACCAGCAGCTGTTTTATGTCCTCCACCTCCATATTCAGATGCAAGTTCTTGAACAGAAACATCGTTTCTTGAGCGTAATGATACTTTGAGTATTCCTCCTTCCCTCTCCTTTATCATGGCAGTAGCTTTTACATTCTTTATAGTGAGTCCGTAATCTACAAATTCGTTTGTGTCCTCTTCCTTGGCCCCATGGTTTTTTAACATATTTTTAGTTACATACATAATACTGAATTTATCATGGAGTGTTATATTTTGTAAGACATCGCCTAATAATTTAATCCTTGCTGGTGGGTCAGTGAACCAGATAAATTCTGAAATCTGAGACGCTACAACACCATAATTTACAAGTTTTGAAGCTACCCGCAGGGAATGTGATGTAGTATTTGGATATCGGAATGAGCCAGTATCGGTTAGGATTCCAATATAAAGATAGGTGGCAATCTCTTCATCCAATTCAGTTAGTCTATTCAGTAATTCATATATAATCTCTGCTGTGGAGGAATAATATGGCTTTACAATATTGATATCACCAAAATTTTTATTGCTAATATGGTGGTCTATATTGATTATTGGCTTTGTGAAGTCTATCTCATCCTTTATAAAACCGATACGATTAAGTTCTGCGGAGTCTAAAGAAAATATGACCTCTTCATCAAAATCTTTTTTGTCTGTATGAATGAGATTTATCCTCTTAAATCGAGAATACCTATCTGTGGGGGGGTCCTCATTATATATATAAGCCTTTTTTCCAATCTTGAGTAGACCAAGCGCAAGTGCTATCTGTGAACCTATTGAATCACCATCCGGGTACTTATGAGATACAATCAGGAATTTATTATATTTTTTTATTATATCAATCGCTTTTTTCACTTTCTTCTTGTAATAGAGATTCTATCCATTTTACTCTATCTATACCTGGATTATACTTAAATTTAATCTTTGGTGTATTTTTAAGGTTAAGTCTTTTGGCTATTTCATACTGGAAGAAACCTCGAGCATTATTCAAAATTTGAGCATTCTTCTTGCCCTCTTCATCGTTTCCATGAACCGTAAAATATATAGTTGTATGCTTTAGATCCGGACTGGTTTTCACATCTGTAACTGTGATCATTCCTAAGCGTGGATCCATAACCTCTTTCTCTATAACTTCAGATATTGTTTTTATTATGAGGGAATTCACCCTTTCTTGCCTGAACCCCATTATTAACCTCAAGGTTATAATCTAATATTTCCACTCCTCTTTTTTGCTGAATATTATTTAATATTTTTTTCAATAATGATTCCATGAATTTGCCATCATTACTGACTCCAACTATTCCAAGGATACAGCGTTGCCATTTGTCTAAATAATCAATCTCACTTATTGCTACATTAAAATGATTTCTTACAGATGCCTTTATACTATTTATTATATTACGTTTCTCTTTTAATGAGGTTATTCCTGGTAGGAATAATTCAACGGAACATATTCCAATAATCATGTTTATAACTATAATAACTATAAGGTTCTTTTCTTTTCAACTATAGTGTAGGTTTCTATAATATCTCCTTCTTCAATATTATTAAAATCCTTCAGGCCTATCCCACACTCAAATCCTTCTTCGACAACTTTTACATCCTTCTCAAATCTTTTGAGAGATCCAAGTTGTGTTTTTACTATTTCTTCATTGTTGCGTAAGAGAACAGCAATATCTTTATTATGAACTTCTCCAGAAATCACATAACATCCAGCTATTGTACCTATTTTCGAACCTTTAATGACTTTCCTTATCTCAGCTTCTCCTGTCTTCACTTCTTCTCTCGTTGGCTCTAATAATCCAGTCATAGCAAGTTTAACTTCGTCTATTATTTCAAATATTACATCATATGTTTTGATTTCTACACCGTGATTTTTTGCTTCTCTTTTTGCTTTAGAATTAGGGTGCACCTTATAACCAATGACTATTGCATTTGATGCAGAAGCAAGCATAACGTCATTTTCTGATATTGGCCCCACTCCGTTGTGGATCACATCTATTTTAACTTCATCTGTGGAAAGACTTTCCAGCGAATCTCTAAGGGCTTCAACGCAACCTGCGTCATCACCTTTGATTACTACTCTCAGTATCTCTATTTTTCCCTCTTCTATCTGCTCATAAAGAGATTCAAGACTAATTGATTTTATCTGTACCAATTCTCTTTTTCTCTCCGCTGATTTTCTTATTTCAGAGAGACTTCGTGCAATTTTCTGGTCATCTACAACTCTGAATGCATCTCCTACTTCTGGAAGGTTTTCAAATCTAGCTATCAATACTGCAGAAGAGATTTCTGCAGCATTTAATTTCCTTTCATTTTCGTCTTGGATTAGTCTGACCTTACCGCAGGTCGCACCTGCGATGAAGGAATCGTTTATCTTGATTTCTCCTTCTTTAACGACTACTGTTGCAACATTCCCTAGACCCTTCCATATCTTTGCTTCTAATATTACACCGAGCCCTGGTCCTTTTGTGGGAGCTTTAAGGTCAAGATCCTCTGACAGAAGGAGTATTGCATCCAGTAATTCTCCCACACCGGTGCCTTTTAATGCAGATATCTCCACGCATAATACATCACCACCATATTCTTGTACTAAAATGTCATTTTCTGCAAGGTCACTTCTAACCTTTTCTGGATTGGCAGAAGCCAAATCCATTTTGTTTATTACGGCAATAATAGGAACTCCAGCTGCTTTGGCGTGATCTATGGCCTCTATAGTTTGGGGTTTAACTCCATCATTTGCTGCAACTACGAGAACAACTATATCAGTAACATTAGCTCCCCTTGCTCTCATTGCTGTGAACGCTTCATGCCCCGGAGTATCGATAAAAGTTATTGTGTGATTAAGATAATTAATGTGATATGCTCCTATCTTTTGAGTGATGCCTCCTGATTCCTGAGCAGCAACCCTTGTATTTCTTATATAATCGAGAAGAGTTGTTTTCCCATGGTCAACATGCCCCATTACTGTAACAATAGGAGTTCTTTGCCTTATATCGTGACGTTTTTGTTCAACTTCAGGAACTTCGTATCCTTCAGATAGTTCTGCTGTAAAACCAAATTCTTCTAATATAAGTGAAGCAGTGTCAAAGTTTAATCTCTGATTTATTGTAACCTGCATTCCAAGGTTAAGGCAGGCACCTATTATTTCATTAGGCGGTGTATCTATAAGTTCAGATAATTCAGATACAGATGTCCCTTCTCCAATAGGTATAATATTGTCTTCTTTTACCTCTTCTTTTTTCTCTTTCTTTTTATATCTTTTCTTCTTCCCTATACCTTCAAGTTTAGCAACAACCTGCTTTACCTTTTTTTTAGCCTTAATTTTCTTTTCTTTCTTGGTTTCTTTTACATCTTCCGTACTCTCTATTTTCTTAACTTTTTTACCTTTTTTTTCTTTTCCAGGTTTTATGCCCGATTGAATTTTCTGCTTTATTTGAATTGCTTCATTTTCGGGGAGGGTACTCATGTGAGATTTAACTTCAATTCCTTCATCTTTCAAGAAACGTATTAAGTCACTACTGGACATATCCAGTTCTTCTGCTAATTCATATATCCTTACTGTCTTTCCTTTATTTTTAGGCATCAGCTTTCCTGGTTTATTACTTTATTAATCGCAGTGTATATTTTATCTATACTCTTGTTTCCCAGTCCTTTTGTTTTCATCACTTCTTCTCTGCTTTTTGACATTATGTCCTGAGCGTTATTATATCCTGCTTCCTTAAGCAATTTCTTAATGCGTTCACTAATTGGCAAGTCTTTTACCTTAACCTTCTTTCGTCGTTTAGCTTCTTTTTTCTTATAATATTCAGTACGACCCTTTATTTCAATATTAATGCCAATTAGTTCGGAAGCTAAAGATACATTCTCTCCGACCTTACCGATGGCCCCAGTTAACTCATCATCCGGGACTATACAAAGGACCTTTTTCTCGCTTAAGGGCTCACATTCAATCACCTCGACAGGGGAGAGAGCTTCAGCTGCATACTTTGCTTTATCTTTTTTCCATCTCACTACATCAACCCTTTCGCCAGAGAGTTCTCTGACTATGGATTGAATTCTGTTACCTCTATGTCCTACACAGGAGCCAACAGCATCTATCTTCTCATTGGTTGAATAAACAGCAATCTTAGTCCGTTTACCGGGGATTCTTGAAATACCTTTTATTTTTACTTCTGAATGAAGAATTTCTGGAATTTCAAATTCAATGAGTTGAACTACAAAATCTGGTTCAATCCTGGAAAGATACACTACAGGTCCCTTTATTCGAACTCTCTCTTCGTCTCCTTCCTTTGGATGTTGTAGCACTTCTTTGACTAAGGCTTTGATAGGGCTTCCTCTACGTAAACGTTCTTCTGGTATTTGCTCTTCCCTTGGTAAAAACGCTTCTATTTCTCCTATTTTTATGTATGCTCCTGTGGAATAGATTCTTGAAACTGTTCCACTCACTAATTCTCCTGATTTACCCTTATATTTTTCATATAGAATTTCTTTTTCGTTAGTTTTTATCCTTTGAATAAGTGTGTTTTTCACAATGGTAATTGCATTTCTGCCAAATTCGTCTATAGGAATCTCTTCCTTAAAGGTAGCTCCAACTTCGATTGTAGGTTTTACTTTTCTGGCATCTGACAGAGAAATTTCAGTATCCGGGTCTTTTACTTTTTTAGTTACGTTCTTTTTTCTATATAGTGTTATTTTACCCGAAGCCTCTGAGATTTCACATTCCAGATTTTCTTCAGGTCCATATTGTTTTTTCGCTGCAGTGATGATACTCTCTTTAAGTGTATCAAGTATGAAATCCTTTTTAATATCTCTTTCAACTGCAAGTTCAGAGAGCATTGCAACAATTCCTCTGTCTATCATACTTCCTCCTCTTTGGAAATTCCAGGTGAGGAAACTTCAAGCCGATATGGTCCCATCATAAGGTCAGCAACATCGAGTTGCACAGAGAGTTCCTTTGAGATTCTAGCACAATCATCTATTGTTATACCACCTGGCTTATCTACAAAAACCCTCACCAGACCTAACCTCCCTTTATCTTTAACTTCCAATTTTTCAAGTGTAAATCCCTCTTCGAATCCTTTAAGAAGAGTGTTTACTACTTTTCTCATTTCATCCTCTAAAGAGTTTCCCATAATTTATCTATAACATCTTTTGTTTTCTCAGGAGTAGTCTCTTCTATTTCTCCTGTTTTTCTATATTTTATCTCCACTATTCCCTTCTCCAACCCCTTACTTCCTATTATAATCTGTAAAGGTATACCTATTAAATCAGCGTCATTAAACTTGTGTCCAGCCCTCTCATCCCTGTCATCGTAAAGCACTTCATAGTCTTTATTTAATAATCTATACAAATCTTCTGACAGTGCAACCCCTTTTGAATCTGAAATATTAAGATTTATAAGCAGTAGATGATATGGAGCTATTTGTTTTGGCCATATAATTCCTTTATTATCGTGGTATTGTTCTATTGCAGCTGCCATTATTCTTTCAACTCCAATCCCATAACTACCCATAACTATTGGCTTCTCTTCTCCATTTTCATCAAGATAGAATGCTCCCATTAATTTTGAGTATTTTGTTCCCAGTTTAAAGATATGACCGAGTTCTATTGCATTGCTCCACTTCAGAGGTTCTTCGCATTCAGGGCATAGGTCTCCTTCCTTATATTCTCTTATATTAATATATTTCTTGATTATCATATCCCTTTCTGGATTAATCCCTTTAAAATGGTAATCTTCTTCGTTAGCTCCGCTAATTAGTCCTTTTGCCCCTTTTATTGAGAGATCAGCATATACAGGATATTTGGAATCAATTGGACTTACATAACCAACAGAAACTCCCACTAATTCTAATACTTCCTCGCTAGATGCAATTCTAATTTCTCCAAATTCTCGCTTTAGTTTTTCTTCATCAATTTCATAGTCTCCCCTTATAACTGTCCATATTGGATTATCATCTTTTATATAGAGAAGACTCTTCATCAATAAATGTGGAGCAACTTCCAGAAATCTTGAAATCTCATCTACTGTGCCAGGAACTGGTGTGTGAACCCTCTCGATTTTAGAGTCTTTAAAATTAACCTTACTGGATAATGGAGAAGCAGCATCTATATTAGAAGTTTTTCCACAATTTGGGCATATTACTATTTGATCCTCTCCTGAGGGGCAAACAAACATAAATTCCTTTGATTCTGAACCACCCATAATATCGATTGCTGCGGAAACTACAGAAGTCTTGAGACCACATGATGAGAATATTCTCTTATATGCATCTTCATGCAAAGAAAAGCTTTTTCCGAGACCCTTTCTATCTCTATCAAAAGAGTATGAGTCTTTCATAATAAAAGTGCGTGCGCGTAGTACAGCTCCTCTAGGTCTCATTTCATCCCTGTATTTAATCTGTATCTGGTACCATATTTGGGGTAGGGAGCGGTAGGATTTTATGTCATCACGAAGAATTGTTGTTATTATTTCTTCATGAGTCGGGGCTAGTGCCATTTCGATATTCTTTCTGTCGATGAGGCGAAACATTAAATCTCCGTATTCCTCCCATCTCCCCGTTTCCTTCCATATTGAAGAAGGAGTGAGTGCAGGCATTAGTAATTCCTGTGCTCCAATTCTATTCATTTCTCTACGAAGGATTTCCTGAATCTTCGTAAGTACCCTCCACCCAAGTGGTAAATAGATATAAACGCCTGACGACAGAGGTTTTATGAGGCTAGCTCTAAGCATTAGCTTATGAGATGCACTCTCTGCCTCTTTTGGAACTTCTTTTCTTGTAGGTAGGAACAAATTACTCCAACGCACGGCGTATATATAACTTGTTTTAAGAATAAGTCAAGCTGACACATTTTGCCACAGAGACACCCCGGTACAGTCGGTTTCTCCTTACGGGACAAGCAGAGAACACAGAGAAAATATAATTATTTAAAAATTTTGGACACAGATCTACACAGATAAGAGAATATATATTAGACACAAATTTTCACAGATAAAAAGAATAAGAAATATATTAGATTTAAATTTAAAGAAAAATTATTATACATAAAATTTAATATTTAAAAAGATAATAATATACTAAAAGGTTGGTAAAAATCATGTTAAATCTGTGTTAATCAGTGTCAAAAAACTGTATGAAATTGTTGTTACCTTTATTTTATTAGTCGAGGGGCTTCTTGACAAAAGATTTTTTTACCATATATTAGTCCAGTAATAATTCTAACTTAGTTAATAAACTAAGCAGTTGTTAAAAAAGGAGAGTGAATGCGAACATATTCACTAAAAAAAGAAAACGTTCATAGAGATTGGTGGGTTATAGATGTGAAAGATAAACCCTTGGGTAGGGTAGCTTCCAGAATAGCCTCTATCCTGCGGGGTAAACACAAAGTGGATTTTACTCCGCATGTTGACAATGGTGATTTTATAATAGTTCTAAATGCCGATAAAATTATGTTAACGGGAAAGAAAGAAGAGCAAAAAGTATATCGTCATCACAGCGGTTATATCGGTAATTTAAAAGAGGTTTCTTTTTTGAAGAAAAAGGAAAAAAACCCAGAGGGCATTATTATTCACGCAGTTTCTGGAATGCTACCAAAGAATAAACTCGGAAGAAAAATGGTAAAAAAACTTAAGGTTTACAGAGGTGAGAAGCATCCCCACCAGGCACAAAAACTAAAAGTATTGGATTTTTAGAGGAGTGAGGTATGGAAGAACTTGCTATAGTTACAGGGGGTAGGAAAGAATCTGCAGCTACTTCTCGTTTCTATCCTGGTAACGGTAAAATCACAGTTAATAAAAAACCATTAAAGGAATATCTTAAAATTGACCGTCTAATAGAAGAAGTAAGGAAACCACTTGAGGTGGTAAATGCACTTAACAAATTTGATATATACATAATTGTAAGGGGTGGAGGTGTATCCGGTCAAGCAGAGGCAATACGCCATTCCATAGCAAAAGGACTTGTTATTATAGATCCTGAAAATAAGAAACCATTAAAGGATGCGGGTTACCTGACAAGAGATGCCAGGGTTAAGGAAAGGAAAAAATACGGGCTCAGGAAAGCGCGAAAGGCTTTCCAGCATTCAAAAAGGTAGGAGGAATACGTGGCATTATTGCAGTTTAAAGACCTTTTAGAAGCAAGGGCTCATTTTGGTCATAAAAAGAGAAACTGGAATCCCAAGATGAAGCCATACATCTATACTCAGAAGGATGGATTGCATATTATCGATCTTAGAAAATCTGTGCAACTATTACGAGAAGCATATAACATGCTTTCAAAGGTAGCTGCCCAGGGAGCTGAATTCCTTTTTGTAGGAACCAAGAAGCAAGCTGCATACATTATCGAAGAAGCAGCACTTCGTGTTGGAGTTTCCTATGTTAATGAGCGGTGGTTGGGAGGAACTCTTACAAATTTTAATGTAATTAGAAGAAGTATAGACAAGTATAATGAACTCTGTGAAAGAATTGAAGAGGAGGGATACCAAGAACTTCCAAAGAAAGTGCAAACACGATTAAAGAGAAGGCAGGAAAAAATGGAGCGACATTTCAAGGGGATACAAAATATGGAGCGAGTGCCAGACATTCTTTATGTTGTAGATGTTATTAATGAGAAGATAGCTATTAAAGAAGCTCATCTTATTGAGATCCCTGTAGTTGCAATAATTGATACAAACTCTGATCCTGATTTAGTGAATTATCCTATTCCTGCCAATGATGATGCAATAGAATCAATAAGATTAATAACTAGTGTAATTGAAATGGCAATAGTTGAAGGTCGGAGTAAGTTAGAGGAAAGGTCAGAAGAATCTGAGAGTTAATCTCAGAATTGGATTTTATATCTGAAATAAGTCTTCCTTGATGTATAGATTAAAAATTTCTGCGGTAATAAGGTTATTAGTCCAATTTTTCTAATAGGAGGTATTGTGGCATCTACGAAAGATGTAGATATTGAACTTATAAAGAAATTGCGAGCAAAGACTAATGCTGGAATTTTAGATTGTAAAAATGCACTTATAGAATCAGAGTGTGATATTGATAAGGCAATACATATCTTAAGGGAAAAAGGAATTGCAAAGGCTACTAAGAAGATGGGTAGAGAGACTGGAGAGGGTGTTATCATGGCCTATATACATCCGGGTGATCAGCTGGGTTCCCTTGTTGAGCTTAATTGTGAGACAGATTTTGTAGCGAGAACAGATGAGTTTAAAGAGTTGGCTAAAGAAATAACAATGCAGGTTGTAGCATATGACCCAATAACTGTTGACCGTGAATCTATTCCCAAGGATATTATTGAAGAGGAGAGGTCTATCTATGAGGAACAGGCTAAAAGGATGAAAAAACCAGAAGAAGTCCAGAAAAAGATTGTTGAAAGTAAATTGGAGAAATTCTATAAGGATGTTGTTCTTTTAGAGCAGGATTACTTTAGAGACCCAAAAGTTACAATAGGTGATTTAGTGAAGGAGAAAATTTCTGTAATTGGTGAGAATATAGTAGTAAGACGTTTTATAAGGTTTCAGGTTGGAGAATAAACGGCAATTTAAAAGAATCCTTTTAAAAATAAGTGGCGAGTTCTTTCAGAACAAAGGCAAAAATCTTTATTCTGAATCATTAGAACATATAATAAGTGAGATAAAAACAGTCTATGGGATGGGTGTTGTGGTTGGTGTCGTTGTAGGGGGGGCGAATATAATACGTGGTGCAAAAGATTCTAAGATAAGAGGATTGCCCCAGGATGAACTAGATGAACTTGGTATGCAGGCAACATTAATAAATGGTAGCATCCTCTCCACTTGCTTAAAGGAGAAAGGTATCCCAAACTCAGTACTTTCAGCAATTCCTGTTTCTTCATCCATTGGAGAGCTATATAATAAGGTTAGGATGGAGAATCTACTCTCACAGAACCATATGTTAATATTTGTGGGTGGTACGGGGAATCCATACTTCACTACAGATACGGCTTCTGTTCTTCGTGCTCTTCAAATGAATGCTGATGTTCTCCTGAAAGCAACCAAAGTGGATGGTGTGTTTGATAAGGACCCTCTAACTTTCAAAGATGCCCATTTATATAAGGAAATTACATATAAGGAAGTAATAGATAAAGGATTAGAGATTATGGATTTAACCGCTTTCTCTATGGCATGGCACCATAATCTCCTAATAATTGTATTTAATGCCACAGTTTCCGGTAATATAGAAAAAGTAGTAAAAGGAGAAGAAATAGGAACTATTATTGAAGGAGGGAACAATGGATAAAGAGCTAAAGAAAGAGATGGTTACCAAGATGGATAAGACGGTTTCTATTGTTTCTGATGAATTTACCAGTATTAAGACAGGGTGTGCTTCCCCTGCACTTATTGAGAATATTAGAGTGGAATATTATGGAACCAAAACCCCTTTAAACCAGCTTGCTTCCATTGCAACCCCAGACCCACACCTCATTATTGTTCATCCATATGATGAAAGTACCATTGGATCAATAGAAAAATCCTTACAGAGTTCTGATTTTGGCTTAAACCCTTCAAATGATGGGACGGTTCTTCGTATCCCGATTCCTCCTCTTACTGATGAGAGAAGGGAGGAATTGAAGAACCTGGTTCGACGACTCGCTGAAGATGGTAAGGTATCTCTAAGAAATATTAGGAGAGATTCTCTTAAAAAAATTCAAGCCATGGAGAAGGATGGAGAGATTTCAGAGGATGAGGCAATGAGAGATAAAGAAGAAATTCAGGATTTAATTGGCCACTTTACCCAAAAAATTGATAACCTTTTAATAAAGAAGGAAGAAGAGATATTGAATGGATAATGTTCCTACCCATATAGCTATTATAATGGATGGGAACGGTCGTTGGGCCAAGAAAAGAGGACTTCCTCGATTGCAAGGTCATTATGCAGGAGTGAATGCTGTAAGAAGAGTAATTGAAGCGAGTCTTGATTTTAATATAAAGTATCTGACCCTATACGCTTTTTCAACTGAGAACTGGGATCGTCCCAAGAAAGAGGTAAATGGCTTAATGAGACTTTTTCCTAAAGTAATAGAGGAAGAGGTTAATAGATTGAAAACTCATAAAGTCAGGATGAGATTCCTTGGTAGATTAAAAGAACTTCCAGATAAGGTTCAGGAAAAGCTTTATTGGATTGAAGAGCAGACAAAAAACTTTGAGGATTTGAATCTAATTATTGCCCTTAATTATAGTGGAAGAGAAGAGTTGATTGATGCTGTAAATAAAGCAGTTCGAGAGGGAAAGGTAGTAAATGAGGAGATCTTTAAAGGATTTCTTTATCTTCCTGATATCCCTGACCCTGATTTACTTATACGAACCAGTGGAGAGGTGCGTATCTCAAATTTTTTACTTTATGAAATTGCATATACAGAGTTATACTTTACTCCTACCTTATGGCCGGATTTTGAAAAAAGTGATTTGATAAAAGCAATTAAAGCGTATCAGAAGAGGGAGAGGAAATTCGGGAAAGTAAATTAAATCTGCTCAGACGCTGGGTAATAGCTATTCTCTTTATCCCGGCGTTATTACTCATTACCTGGGCAGGAGATTTCTATTTTCTTATTCTTGTTGAACTGGGAATATTCCTTGGTGTATATGAATTTTGTGACATACTAAGACAGAGGGGACTTACACCTTACAAATCTCTCGCTATACTCTCTTCACTTGTTCTCGGTCTGAGTGCTTACTTTCATAGCCATCTCTTTACCATTCTTACGATAACTATGCTTGTGATTGTAGTTGCATCTGCAGAGTTGTGTCGAAGGAAAAAAGAAGAGGCTATATTCCATTTATCTGGAACAGTATTTGGTGTTATTTATGTAGGATGGTTATTAAGTCATCTGATCTTACTAATACGGATGCCAGAAGTGCTTGAACCAATCACTTACATTAATATTTTCAATATTCCAATTAGACTGTTTACAAGTCTTGCCTTACTTCCATTTGTCCTTACCTGGAGTAATGACACTATGGCTTTCTTTGTAGGTAGACGTTTTGGCAAAAGACTATTATTTCCTTCTATTTCTCCAAACAAAACCTGGGAAGGTGTTGTAGGTGGGGTAGTGGCAGCAATTATTGCTGCATTTATCTATCAACAGCTTTATGCTCCCTATCTTTCATGGTTTGATTGTACTGCGTTAGGTGCTGGTACTGCAATTGCTGCTCCGGTTGGAGATCTTGTGGAATCAATGATAAAGAGGGATGTTAAGATAAAGGATGTATCTGCAACTCTACCTGGACACGGAGGTTTTCTTGATAGATTTGACAGTCTTTTCTTTACAGCCCCATTAATCTATTATTATCTAAGATTCTTTGCGGTTAGATGAAAAAAATTGCAATTCTGGGTTCTACGGGTTCCGTAGGAAGAAATACTCTTCAAGTTATAAAAGAACTTGATAATTATGAAGTATTTGCTATCTACGGTGGGAGCAATATTTCATTACTGGTGAAACAGGCAGAAGAATTCAATCCTCTTTATGTAGGAACATTTTTCCCGGAGAACAAGAAAAGGTTAGATGATACGGTTAATGATAGGTGGAAAACATTATTAGGGGTTGAAGGGGCAAGCGAATTGGCAACAAACGACGAAGTCGATGCAATTGTCATAGCGACAGCCGGAAGTATGACATATGATCCGCTTATTGAAGCAATGGAAAGTGGAAAGAGGGTTGCTACAGCAAATAAAGAGACCATTGTTGCGTATGCACATCTTTTGAAGAAAAAATTACCCAATATGAAAGGTGAACTCATTCCTGTTGATAGTGAACATTCTGCTATTTATCAGTCATTATTAGGAAGAGATCGTTCACAAATAAAAAGGATAATTCTTCCTGCTTCTGGTGGACCCTTCTATAATAGGAAATCTTTTGAAGGTATAACCCCCAAGGAGGCTTTGAATCATCCTACCTGGAAGATGGGAAAGAAGATTACCATAGATTCAGCAACATTAATGAACAAAGCCCTTGAGGTTATTGAGGCATCTGTTCTTTTTGATCTCTCCCCCGGGGAAATTGAGGTTGTTATACATCCAGAATCTATTGTTCACGGGATGGTGGAATTTAAGGATGGATCTATTATATCACAATTATCAATGCCTGATATGAGACTTCCCATTCAATTTGCTCTGACAGCTCCAGACCATTCTGTTTCCCCTGCACCTCGACTTTCAATTTCTGATGTTAAATCACTAACTTTTTATAAAATAGATGAGGAAAGATTTCCACTTATTCCCCTTTCTTACCACGTGCTTAAGGAAAGCGGAACCCTTCCAGCTGTCTTTGTTTCTGCTGATGAAGTTGCTGTAAATGCATTTCTTTCTGGAAAGATTGAATTCAAAAGAATTATAGAGATTGTGATAGAAGTTACGAAATCTCACGAGGTGATTAAAGACCCTGATAAAGAAGATATTGTTAAAGCTGAACAGTGGGCATATCTAAAAGCTAATGAATTGATAAAATGATAATATCAATTATAGTTGCACTTCTGGCATTAAGTATAATTATTTTTGTTCATGAATTATTTCATTTCTTGTTCGCAAAGGCATCCAATATAGATGCCCCAGTGTTTTCTATTGGATTTGGTCCTAAATTATTCTCTTTTAAATGGAGAGGGACTGAATTCAGGATATCGGTAATTCCATTTGGTGGATATGTTCAGTTAAAAGGAATGGAGCCTAATGAGATTCAAGGGAGAGAAGATGAATTCTACTCAAAGAATCCTTTTGTTAGGATTGTTGTGGTGTTCGGAGGTCCTTTTGCTAATATTTTGTTTGGATTTTTGCTATATCTTGGTATCTTTTCTATCTATGGTATAGAAGTTCCTGATACTACTATTATAGAATATTCTGTTCAAAGTAGCAATTTAAAAGTTGGAGATAAAATACTCGAGATTGATGGGAAAGAGGTTTCTCACTGGAGCGATATAATAAATAATTTAAAAAATGGTTCAGAGGTTTTATTAGTCCGGAAGGAAGAGGAAAAGACAGTAGTTGTTGATATGGTAAATCTTGATTCGCTAATTCCTCAATTTTCACCAATAGTTGGCATGGTTGATAAGGGAGGACCTGCTTATTCAAGCGGTATAAGGGAAGGAGTGAGGATACTCAAAATTGGCGACGAAAAAATTACGAAATGGGAAGATATAACCAAGGTAATCAGTCCTGCTGCAGGTGATTCTCTTGATATATTATATAGCAAGAATGGTGATACTATTTTAACAACTGTAATCCCTGAAGAACAGAAGATACTGGTAGGCGATTCTGTTGTGACAAGAGGTGTTATAGGGATTATTACGTTAACAAAGAGAATAAATTTGTCATTTCCCAAATCTATAAACTACGCTTCAGGGCAGACATGGAACACAGGTGCTTTACTTTTCAGGGGGCTTAGACTCCTCATAAATAGAAAGATTTCAGCAAGATCAATTGCTGGTCCAATCGGAATTGTAATGATGACGGAAAGACAAATGAGGTGGGGTATCATTAATCTCTTATTCTTTGTTGGTCTAATTTCTGTTAATCTGGCTATTGTTAATCTTATACCTATTCCTCCTCTAGATGGATTTCATATTGTTGTTTCTATTGTGAGTTGGATTGTAAGGAGAAAGCCTTCAAAAGAAATGATGAAGATTATTTCAGGCATAGGCACTGTTATTCTCGTAGCGCTTATGATTTTCATTATTCTTAATGATATCTTAAGGATATTCAGTGGAGGTATGTAATAGATGACCTCCAATACAAGATTCTAAAAAATATGTTTTATATCGAGAAGGGGAAAAAGTTAGGTAAAACTGATCCGCGCTGTGAAGTATTACTGGAAGACATCGAACTTCTCAGGATATCAGGAGTGGAAGAAGTTTATATAAATGATGTTTTCTGGATAGAAGGTGTGCTCTCGGAGGATTCAATAAAAGGCCTTGTTGATAAAGTACTTATTGACTCAATCCTTGAGGAATATTCCTTCAATGAACACCTTAAGAGGGAGGGAGTTTCGATAATTATAACCTATAAACCTGGTGTCTTTGATGCAGAGGCTGATACTTTAGAAGAAGTAGCAAAGGCGTTAGAGTATTCAATTGATAGGGTGAAAACGGGGAAACGATATATATTTAAAGGTAATATTAGAAGAGAGGATTTGGTTCTAATTAGAGATAGACTCCTGATGAATGATCTCATCCAGGAGGAAGTTGTTAAGATGGATTTTCCAGCTTCCACTCTATATAAATTCAAAAAGAATGTTATTCATTTAAGATACATAATAGATGAGAAAGAGCTTCTACGAATTTCAAAGGAAGGATTGTTAGCGCTTAATTTAGATGAGATGAATGCAATTCAGGATTATTTTATAAGAGAGGGTAGGGAGCCAACCACCCTTGAACTGGAAACAATTGCTCAGACATGGAGTGAACACTGTTATCACAAGACATTTAAATCTCCTATTAAAGTAGAGGGAGAGGGTTCTTATGATAAAAAAACCCTCTTTGATTCAATTAAAGGTGCAACAGAGAAGATAAACGCAAAACGGGTTTTGCTATCTTTCTCTGACAATGCAGGTGCAATTGAGTTTGATGATGAATATGCAGTGACATATAAGGTAGAAACCCATAATCATCCATCAGCACTTGAACCTTATGGTGGAGCAGAAACAGGCATAGGCGGTGTAATCCGTGACACCATGGGTGTAGGACTTGGTGCAAAGCCATTCGCATCAACAGATATTTTCTGCTTTGGGAATCTGCGTACAGATACAGAAGAACTCCCTGAAGGGGTTATGAACCCAAGAAGAGTTGTCAGAGGAGTTGTGGCAGGTGTTCGTGATTATGGGAATAGGATTGGCATCCCAACTGTAGGGGGTGCAGTCTATTTTGATAAAGATTTTAATTATAATCCCTTAATTTACGTAGGAAGTATAGGAATTATAAAAAAAGAACATTTAAAGAAAGAAGTTAAAGAAGGTGATTTAATTGTGGTAGTTGGGGGGAAAACTGGTAGGGATGGTATACATGGTGCTACCTTTTCCTCCCTTAGCCTTGATGAGGAATCACAGGATGTATCAGGTGGAGCTGTCCAAATTGGTAATCCTATTGAAGAAAAGAAGATGCTGGATGTTCTTCTAAAAGCTCGAGATAAGGGTCTATACAGGGCAATAACTGATTGTGGAGCAGGTGGGTTTTCCTCAGCTGTTGGTGAGATGGGAAAGAAGGTAGGTGCAGTGGTTGACCTTGAAAAGGCACCTCTTAAGTATGAAGGACTATCCTGCTGGGAGATATGGGTTTCGGAATCACAGGAGCGAATGGTCCTTGCTGTTCCTCCAGAGAACCTGGATGAACTTATAAGTATATTCGATGAAGAAAATGTAGAATATGCGTTGTTAGGGAAGTATGGAGGGGGGAGGTTGGTCGTAAGATACAATGAGATAGTTGTAGGTGACCTTGACCCTGATTTCCTTTTTGAAGGGGTTCCTTTATCAGAAAAGATAGCGAAGGTTAAAAAGCCCGATAGGGACCCTGTTGATTTAGAATTACCACAGGACTTAGAGGAAGTTCTTTTGGAACTGTTAGGTTCAGATAATATTGGAAGCAGGGAGTGGATTATCAGGCAATATGACCACGAGGTTCAGGGAGGGAAAGTGGTGGGGGCTTTTTCTGGCGATAAGAGCCCCTCTGATGGAGTTGTAATTCGACCCTTACTCCATTCCAATAAAGCAGTGGTTCTGGGGTTTGGGATAAAGCCAGAGTACGGTAAGAAGGACCCGTACAGGATGGCGGCATCTGTTATTGATGAATCTCTACGGAATCTTGTATCTGCCGGGGGAGATATCCTGAATGCTGCACTCCTTGATAATTTCTGCTTCGGTGATGTGTCCAATGAAGATATTCTGGGAGATTTAGTTCTGGTTACAAAGGGTTGCTATGATTATGCAACCACTTTCGGTACTCCTTATATATCTGGTAAGGATAGTCTCAATAATTACTTTATTGATGAGACAGATCATGGAAAAGATCGAAGATCTTCAGTTCCTCCTACACTGCTTATCTCTTCTATCTCGGTGATAGAAGATTATAAATTTGCTATGACATCTAATTTTAAAGGTACGGGAAATCAAATTTATCTTATTGGTAAGATAAAGAATGAACTCGGTGGAAGTGAGTTTGGAAAATTATTTAATATTGATGGAGAAGTCCCTTCAGTTAATGGAGAACTTGCGCTCTCGATATTAAAAAAAGTAAGCAAAGGAATTAGAGAAGGTCTATTCCTCTCTGTTCATGATGTGTCTACTGGTGGTTTAGGAGTTGCACTTTCCGAAATGACATTTTCCAATGGGATCGGTTGTAAGGTCGATTTATCAAAAATAGATTCTGAATTACGAGAGGATATACTTCTCTTTAGTGAATCAAATTCGAGGTTTATTATTGAAATATCAGAGGAAAATAAGAAAAAGGTTGATGAATTATTTGAAGGTATACCATATTATCTGCTTGGTAAAACAGATGGTGATTCTCTAATTATTTCTAATGGAAATCAAAAAATAATTAATTTATCGGTTGAAAAACTCTATAAAATATGGAACGAGGCAGTGGAATGGTAAAAGCACTAATTCTAAGGGGACCCGGAACAAATTGTGATATGGAAACTGTGTACGCTTTTAAACTTGCAGGTGCAGAGGTGGAATCAGTCTTTATAGATACCCTATTAAAAAATAAAGCAAAGCTCTTTGAATCAAATATTCTTGCAATACCCGGTGGTTTTACATATGGAGATGACCTGG
>SOIB01000135.1 GCA_004377355.1 Candidatus Stahliibacteriota bacterium
TCTAATCCTTGCTATACTAAACCTTATTCTCATCAACAAATTCATAGTGTTATCCTTCATTATTGTGGACCTCTATAGCTATCATTCTAAGCCTAATACCTTTTAAAAAATAGAATTTCAAATCTATCTGTCAAGGTGGATTAAGTATTGAAGAGATGCACACTTAAAAATTTACGCCCTATGCGTTTTTTAGTAGAATTTTTTATTCATTATTTTTAATGGAACGAAGTGACTAATAAGTGGACTCTTTTTAAACAAAAATCTCTTTTACTGTGAAATTTCTCTGTAACCTATGTGTCTTTATGTCTGTTTTTTCATAGAATTGCGGGACTTGACAAAAGTAATTTGGGGGGTTATATATTCTAAAATGGGCGGATAGCTCAGCCTGGTGAGAGCGCCTGCCTTACAAGCAGGAGGTCAGAGGTTCAAGTCCTCTTTCGCCCATAATTAAATATAAAGAATTGTAACATAGGGAGGATAAATCAGAATGGATAAAATCTACAAAAGAAGAGGTGGAAATTCAAATCTCAATGATCCCTATCTTAGTAAAATTGACTATAAAGATCCCAATATATGTCCCAAATGTGGAGCAGTTTATCGTAATAAGCGCTGGGAATTCGATGAGAATTTGATACATGATATAAAATTAAAAGGTGATTATGATAAAAAGAAATGTCCTGCTTGTCGGAAAATTGAAGATAACTATCCTATGGGACTTGTTTTTATCAGTGGAAGATTTGTTACAAAACATAAAAATACGATATTAAATACAATTAAAAGCGAAGAGAAGCGAGCAATGGAAAAGAATCCACTCGAGCGAATAATAGCAATAGAAAAGGAGGATGAAGACAAATATCTGATAAAAACAACCACCGATACCTTAGCTCATCGAATTGGACATATCCTTCACAAATCCTTCAAGGGAAAACTTGATTATAAATTCTCAGATAATAGATTTCTCAGGACCTCCTGGTCAAGAGATGATTAATAACAGAATAGATGAGTTCTAATCTGGAAGAAGCAAATTTTTTATCAATCGTAATGCGTATGGCTACTGGTGCTTATATTGCTATAGGTGCAATAGAAGATCCCATTACAGGGAAAAAGAAAGAAGATGTGAAAATGGCACAATACCTTATTGATTCTCTTCGCATATTACAAGAAAAAACAAATGGGAATCTGGAAGTTGAAGAAAAGGGTTATCTCGATCAGATAATAGCTGATCTGGAATTAAAATTTGTAAAAATAAAGGTAAAAATAAAGGAGAAGGAATGAAAAAAACTATAAAATTAATTCTTATAGTGCTTGTTCTCATTGTTGTATTTAGCATTAGTGCAGAACAAGTTCAAAGAAAGCATGTTGTTAAAAAGGGCGACACATTATGGGATATTTCAGATTGGCACTATAATGATCCATTTCTATGGCCTGTTATATATAAAGCCAACCAAGATTCTATTAGTGATCCTCATTGGATTTATCCTGGCGAAGTGTTTGTTATTCCTGGTATACCTACTGAAGAAGTTACAACACTTCCCCCTGTAGAACAAGAAATTGTTGTTAAGCATGATACTGTGACTGTGAGATATGTAGAGAAACCATATGAGAAAGAAATGGTTACTCCTGATATTCGTGAAGAATACACCCCCTCATCAAAAGTAGAACTTTTTTCTGTAGTTAGAGCAAAGGAATATGTATTTACTCAAAAGGCAGCATTTCTAGCCGGATTTATTACTGATGAAAAAGGTTTAGACTTAGGAAAAATCATTAAAACCTATCCAACATCTGGTGAAGAGAATATAGAAGTGGTTTTAGGAGAAAAAGTTGATTTAAATAAAGGAACAGCTGATGGTGTATTTGCTGGGAATAGATACACCATATTCAAGTGGGGTAAGAAAGTAAGGGGTTATGGTAAAGTTGTTCGAATTAAAGGAGTTCTTAAAATTATTGAAGCAGGAACAGAATTGTCAACTGCCATATTATTGGAAACTTATGAGTCAATTCAAAAGGGTGATTATTTTATGGATTATGACCCTCCCATGCCACTTGAAGGTGAAGTACATCCTGTGGCTCTTCCGATTGAAGGAAAGGTTATTGCATTCAAAGAAGCTCAAGAGATAGTTAAGCCTTATAGCGTAGTATATATTACTCCAGGTGAAGGCGAAGTGAATCTTGGGGATGTTTTCTTAATATACGAACTCAGGAAAGGAGTTGAAGAAGAAAAGGCTCCAATTATCCCTCTTGGAAAGATTCAGATTGTTTACATAAAAGATAGAACAGCTTCTGGCTATATAACATCAATTATGGGGAATATGGATTTACGGGTTGGTGAAGAGATACGACTGGTAGGTAGGGTCGGAAGATAGAAAATACACTGTAAAAGGTAAATATAGTTGGAAGTTAAACCCTTCACAATAAGGGATCTTCAAAAGAAAAAAGAAAAAAACGAACCTGTTGTCGGAATAACCTCATATAATTATTCCATAGCTAGAATTGCGGATAAGGTAGGTGTTGATTGGATACTTGTTGGCGACTCAGTTGGTAATTGTGAAATGGGTTATGCCACAACAATTCCTGTTACTATGGAAGATATGTTAGTCTTTACTAAAGGAGTAGTAAGTGGAGCAAAGAGAGCTCTTGTAATTGGTGATATGCCTTTTCTGTCGTTTCAAACATCTCCTCCGAAAGCAGTGGAAAACGCTGGTAAATTTATGAGACTTGGTGTAAGTGGAGTTAAAGTCGAAGGAATAAGATGTATTGAAAATATTAAGGCTATAATAAACGCTGGTATACCTGTGATGGGTCATATTGGATTAAATCCACAGTATTATTTTCAAATGGGAAGCTATATGGTATCAGGAAGAAAGAAGTTAGAATGGAAATCCATTGTAGAAGCAGCAACTATTCTTGAAGATATTGGTGCATTTTCAATAATTCTTGAAGCAATGGTTCCAGAACTTGCTAAAAAAATTCATGATAAAGTATCAATCCCGGTGTATGGAATTGGTGCTGGTAGGGATGTGGATGGTCAAATATTAATTATAAATGATGTTCTTGGATTAGATTTTGGATTCAAACCAAAGTTTGCCAAGCAATATGTTGACTTAGAGAAAATAATCTACGAAGCACTGAGTAAATATAAAAAAGAAGTAATAAAAGGTATATATCCGGATATTGAACATACATATTGATGAATTTTCTCCTAATGAAAAAGAGCGGTGGGATGAATTCATTGAACAATCCTGGAATGGAACGATATTTCATACAAGACGTTTTCTGTCATATCATCCAATCGAGAGGTTTGCAGACCGGAGTCTTATCCTTAAAGAAAATAACAAATGGATAGCAGTCTTCCCAGCTGCTCACACCTCTGGAGTAATCTCTTCGCATCCAGGTGCATCATACGGTGGTCCTGTTCTTACAGAGCCATTGAGCATAAATAAAACCCATCTCATTGTTGAAACAATTCTTTCTAATTTTAAAGAGATGAAATTTACCAAGATAGAGATGACTCTTCCACCAACCATTTATCATAAGACCCCCTGCAATTACCTTGATTTTGTCTTGATGCGATACGAATTTTCCTATAAAAAGAGAGAGTTATCAGCTTATATCCCCATCGTACAGAAACCTTTTGATTTATTTAAACCAGAAGCAAGGACTGCTACAAGAAAGGCAAGAAGAGAGGGAGTTGTGATAAGAGAAGGAGGAAGTATAGAAAACTTTTATAAGATTTTAGAAAAAAATCTTGAAATGCGACATAATGTGAAACCCACCCACACACTTTCCGAACTTATAACGTTAAAAAAACTCTTTCCTAAAAAGATTAGACTATTCTCATCAATATATAAAAAGGACCAAATAGCTGGGAGTGTCTTATTTTTAACGAATAAAAGAGTTATCCTCGCTTTTTACATCAGTCATAAAGAAGAATTTCAACATCTAAGACCTGTAAATATTTTATTCTATCATGTAATCAAATGGGCATATAAAAACCACTATAGATTCCTTGATCTTGGGACATTCACGTTGAATATGGATCCTAATTTTGGTCTGGCACGCTTTAAAGAAAGTCTTGGAGCCCGAGGGATATTTAGAGATTATTTAGAACTCTTCCTTTAAATGGAGTCAACATCAAATAAAGTAAGAAGTCTTTTTAAACATTCCCTAATTTATGGTATTGGTCTTTTTCTAAAAAAAGCTATCGGTCTCTTCTTAATCCCATTATATACTCATCAGTTCACTCATTTTCAGTATGGAAAACTTGCGATACTCTATCTTTATTCAGGCGCATTGATTCTCTTCTTTCACCTGGGTTTAAATGATGCTTTCTTCAAGCAATTTATTGAAAAGAAATATAACCAAAGAGAGGCATACAGCAGATTTTTCTTTTTTCGACTATTTTACTCCTCATTATTCCTTGCATTATTTATTATATTTTCAAAAAACATTGCAGGGATTCTCCTGGATGTTGGTGACATTCATCTTATTCAATTAGCTACTATTACAATATGGATAGAATCACTTGTTACACCATCACTCTTAACACTTAGGATTAAGAATCTCTCCAAGATATTTGTAGCTGTTAATACAATTCGATTTATATTGAATTGTACTTTAAATATAATCTTTGTGCTTTATTTCAAAATGGGAGTTGGTGGGGTTCTAATTGGAAATTTACTGAGTGGACTGGTTTTCTTTTTCTTACTCTATCCACTTTTACATCGTAATATGATAATTACTTTCAATTGGAAACCAGTGAAGGAGTTATTAAAATTTGGATTACCTCTTCTTCCTTTCTCATTTATATTATTAGGGTTAGACCTTGGTGATAGATGGATTATAAAATGGATTTCAGGATTAGGAGCTACAGGTCTTTATACTCTGGGTTATCAATTTGGAGCTGTGATGGGAATACTTGTCCATGGATTCAGAATCTCCTGGATTTCCTTTTTCTTCAATAATCCTGAAATGAAAGAAACATTTGCCGATTCAACCATAATATTTATTCGACTATCTCTTATACTATGGGGTATATTATCGCTCTTCACAAAGGAAATCTTCCAGCTTATGGTAGCAGAAGAATACTTTAGTGCTATTTCAATCGTTCCGATTATTGCTTTTTCTTATATTATATTCGGACTGGAAGAAATATTTACTGCAGGCTTCTTTATTAAATCACGCACCGCTTTACTATTCCCAATTGTTCTACTTTCTTTTGCTGCGAATATAGTTCTTAATTTGCTTTTAATACCATACTGTGGAATTATAGGTGCAGCTATTTCAACACTTATATCATTTCTAATCTTTACCTCTGTTTCCTATTTTACTGCCCAGAAGTTCTTTCCTGTGAAGTATGATTTCCGCACCATATTAACTGACCTATTCATAGGAATTATATTTGTTTGCATACCTTATATATATCATAATCATATTTTACTCAGGATTATATCCTTTCTATCACTTTGCTCCATTATGATATGGAAAGAAAAAGATAGAATAAAAATACTAATCAGAGAATATATAACTCATTAATGTAAATTCTTATCTAAGCAATATAATTTTTTTAATTATACTGTTATCTTGTTTAAGTTTTAGGAAATAAATCCCATTTTTTACTTTCTCATTTCTACCTTCACCTGACCACTCTACCGTGTATAATCCATTACCTACTTTATTAAGAGGGAAGTATATAACTTTTTGTCCGGTAAAGTTAATTACATCTATAATGGGGTTAATGATATTTTCATTTAAGAATAGATATATAATCAATTCATTTACAATAATATCAGTTGATAAAATTAAAGTAATACTTCTATTATAATTTTCACTAATTATTCCGGAAAATTCTCCTCCTGCTTCTTTATAACGAGCCATCCATTCCTGAAAATACTGATTAGCAATGAAATCTGACTGAATAAAGATGCTATTTCCATCGTTATAATTATCTCCCCAGCAGCTCCAGTTTGTATAATATTTCACCATCAGCTCCTGTATCAAAAAGTATCTTAGGAGTGTTTTTTACTTCAACAAGAGCAGAAAAACCCCAATCAGCTTGTAGATCATTATTATAAGCTTCATTATCATAGACAATTGTAACCTTCATTTCCATAATTATGTTTACACTATTTAGTTAAAGATCTTAAGAAATTTTTACCACTTATTATATCTAACTTCAATTTACTACTGTGT
>SOIB01000119.1 GCA_004377355.1 Candidatus Stahliibacteriota bacterium
TATTCACAACATCTATCCTGATATTTATGATGGGCCTCATTTCAGACCAGATTTGCCAGATGAGGTTTGAAAGGAGTGAAGGTGATAAGTTTATTTAAATAAAATGACAGATAAACGATTATGAGACGATATTCTGCTGGACAAAATTGTGTATATGATTGGTAGAGCAAATGATTCACATCATTCTAGGTACCAAGGCACAACTCATCAAGATGGCACCAGTTATGCGGGAATTGGAAAAGCGAGATGCCCCATACCGGTTTATTTTTACTGGACAACATTATCAAACCATCGATTGGCTCTTGGACAATTTTGGCATTAGGGAGCCAGATGTTTTTCTCAATTATAAAGCAATAGATGTTACGGGCGTGATGCAAATGGCCAAGTGGCTTTGGCATTGTTGGTATGAGGCAAAGAGGAGGGAGGATGAGATTTTCGCTCCAGGAGATGGATGGGTTTTAGTACATGGCGATACAATTTCTACCCTTTTTGGTGCAGCCCTAGGGTGGAGAGCCGGGAAAATGGTAGCTCATGTGGAGTCGGGACTAAGGTCCTTTGATTACCTAAATCCTTTTCCAGAAGAGCTGGTCAGGATGATGGCTTTTCGGTTTAGTCATCTCTATTTTTGCCCTACAAATTGGGCAGCTGACAATTTAAGGCATTATAAAGGAGAGAAGATCATTACCGGGGGCAACACCTTGATGGATTCTTTACGCATGGTTCTTAAAGAGAATTTGGGCCCTCAACCTGATATCCCACAAAAGCCTTATGGCATAGTAAGCGTACATAGGTTTGAAAATATTTTTCAGAAGGCCCACCTAGAAAGGATTATTAGAATTATGGAGTTCGTGGCCCGGAAGTATTATCTTCTCTTCATTTTACATCCGCCTACAGAAAAAAAACTCAAAAAGTTTGGATTTTATGGTCGGCTTAACGATAACCCTTTCATCGAATTAAGGCCTCGACATGACTATTTCTCATTTATTAAACTGTGTCGACAAAGTTCCTTCATGATGACTGACGGAGGCAGCAACCAGGAGGAAAGTTCTTATTTGGGACTGCCTTGTCTTCTTTTGCGCCGCAGGACGGAAAGACAGGAAGGACTGGGAGAAAACGTTTTACTCTCCAAATACAGTCAAGAAAAAATTGATGCTTTCTTTCAGTCTCTCGACTCATTCCGCCGTCCCCCTTTACTTCTAAATAGCTCTCCTTCAGTGTGTATCTGTGATTTTTTATTGAGGCAAGGGGAAACTTGTCAAAGGCAAACTTCATCTCCCTGATCAATACGGAGGAGGCACCTTCTGTGAATCATTGTAGTCCAAAAAATGACGGAGAATTTTATTAGGGCTCATTGTGATGACTTAAGTATACTTTATAGTTCGTTTTTTGCTGGAATCCAGGCACCTTAAAGGTTGCAAGACGATTCTAAAAAAGCAGAAAGGGAAGATCGGAATTGCCATATATCTCATAATGAAAGGCCAAAGCACAGAAGAAAGGAAAACAGAACATCTCACCTTGTCTAACTGCTCCGTTTCCAGCAGTTTTGATATTCATCGGACCACTTGGGCTTATAGAAGTGAATCACTCCACAATTAAGAATTCTAGGATTGACATAGACAATTCTCGACAAAAATCGGCCCATCTTGTTGACTCAGCCATAGAAGGGCACGAAAAACGCTGGTCTTTCCTTCACCTAGTCAACTGTGCATTCCTTCTGGTGGTCTTCATTCTTGTCGTTTGGTTCGTTATCTCTTATAAGAATGATTTCTATCGTCTCTGGCTGTCAAGCAACTTTTTTTTCTTGTCCCTATCAATACTGATTCTCACCTTTTTCGTGTTTGGACAAGGCCTTTTGGTGGTATCTCTCCTTCACTCGCTTGGGGTAAGGACCGGAATTCATACGACTTTACGCATCATCTTTGTCGCGCTCCTGGGCAAATACGTGCCTGGTAAGATCTGGATCTTGACCATGAGATCCACGCTGTTCGCCCAGAAGGGGATCCCCATCCGGAATGTGCTGACCGCTGCTGGCCTCGAACATTTTTACATAATCGTCACGGCAATAGTGGTTTTCCTTCTAACAACGAGAGTGGTGGAAAACTCATTTATTCTGTTCCAAAGGTTCACGGCAATTCTGATTATTCTTTTCCTGATCCTTGTTCCACAAAGAATTCTCAAACTAGTTAACAAAATATTAATTTTGATTAAACGTTCTTCTTTGGACCGTAGCCTTTTGTACACACGATCCCTATTTTTTTCGATCATGTTTATTATCACCTGGTTCATCTTAGGGCTGGGGATATGGATTCTCGCGAGAGGAATCTCCATTGATATCTCCCTTGCCGAGCTACCGGCTGTCTCAGGTTACTATGCTGTTTCAGTTGTAGCGGGTTTCCTTGCCTTATTCGCCCCTGCAGGGATGGGTGTCCGGGAAGGGGCCTTTGCGCTGGCTATGAGCCGTTATATGTGCCCCGCGGAGGCGGTCTTTTTCGCTCTAGCTGCCAGGCTGATGACAAGCTTGGCCGAATTGGTTGCACTGGCTATCATATATGCCGTGCCTTTGCGCTATGGGAAGAAAGGGCAAGATAGTGATAGAGAGGGACCAATCAGTGAAGACCGGAAAACTGGACGCGCTTCTGACTAACTTCATCTGCTGAGGATCCAGTGCATTGAGCTGATTCCCTTGACCCCGGTCTTCTAAAAGAGAGGATGGTCATGCTGAATCATTAACTCAGGGGGGTCGTCATAGATTGGCCCCGAAAATGTAATAAATAGAAGGTGGTGCATGAAGAACACGTTCATGCCGCTTAGGATGATAACGTATAACCACCCGGAGACATTGAAGGGCATTAGATACCGGTAAATTTCAATAGATATGTTCCATTGATATTGGCTATTACCCTAAACTTTTCCTTGTGCTTCTGAATTGCAGGGAGCAAATAAAAAAATGTTTCTCTGGAAAATTGGTCTAATATTACATAATCCACTCTATTTTTTTTCAGATTTTCCAACAATTTTTCCGTGTCTCTTGTATAAGGGTATCCGACAGCTTTTCTTTCAGAAAAGAGTGAAGCGATTCTCGGTTTTCGAGCTGATATTATGACCTCCTTTGAGGTAGTTCTTTTTAAAATCTCCAGGGCCACTAAATATTTATAGAAGACAGTTGCTCCTGGGTCAGGATTCTTTTTCTCTTTAATTAAATGTACAAATCCAAAGTATTTGGTTAAATTCAAGGGAGGTCTTATGTTGTATATATATGGGGAAACTAAATTCTTGGTAGGATGATAGTAATCAGTATGAACTGCTTTTATGGTATTTAAACTTGATGAGATATTTGCCCCTAAAATAATTAACAAGATTAAGAATGGAGCTGCTTGCAATATTTTTTGGTCAGTCTTTTGTGATATCCATATATTTATTTGATAGACACCAATGAACAGGAAAGTGAATATGAGAGGCATCACCGGCAATAAAAACCTTTCTCCTTCTTTGAAAGGCCATAATAATATTATCAAAAGATAGCAGATGAAATATGTACAAAGGATCCTATAGTTTTTAAATTTCAGAAATATTATTATAAATCCATAAATTATAAGGATCAAAAAGCAATAAAATAATATGGTCCCCGCACTTTTTTGCCAAAGATCGTGATTAATAAAAAAATCTTTTAGGTTTGAAAAATGATATGAAAAATTATTTAAAAATCTTAAAAAAAAATCGGATATTGTGGCTTCCCCCAAATCAGGAGTGTAAGGGTCTTTCAGAAAGAAGGTATTCAGATAATCTCCCTTTCCTTTTACAGATAAACCTAACCAAAGTTTCCATAGAATAAATGGTGTCATGGAAAATAATAGGAATATACCTGTCTTCTTTATGTTTTGAAAAAAACTCGGTTTTGTCTGGAAAAAAAGAAAAATAATTCCCCCAAAAAAAGCAGCACCAACTGTCCTGGTTAAAGAAGCTATGGCAATAAAGAGCGAACCAAAATACAAATATCTATTCCAGATGTAACTATACGAAAAATATCTGGCGGAAAAATAGATTGCACAAAGGGAAAAAAATAAATAAGGGATTTCAGAGAGGATTCTTAATTGAAATAGGATGAAGTATGATGACGTTCCCCAAAAAAATAATATAAGAATAATTAATATTTTATTATTTTGAAAGATGTTATCCAATATAAGCTTAAGTATAAACAGTGATAACAAAGAAAAGACAATGATCTCCAGATGCATCAGGAAAAAGGTCTTTCCAAATAAATAGATAATAGGAGCCAATAATAAGGGATACATGGGAGGGTACTGTCCATTAACTGGTTCGCCAGGCATATTTACTGATCTATATCCCTTGCCTTCGCAAATGGATTGTGCCAGGAATATATATTGAGCATTGTCCCCTCCAAACCCACCCAATTCATGGTTTAAAGTAAATCCATAGACAATAGCGCAGACACAGAAAACAGCACCAATCAAAATTGATAAAAAATTATCCGCTTTTTTTTGTTTACCCCAAAATGCCATATTTTATAATGCAATATATAGCTTTAAAGCCATCTCTCCAGTTTATCTTTTTACCTTCACTATAAGACCGGCCATAATAAGATATTCCTACTTCATAAATGCGGCAGTTTTTTCTTGCTATCTTGGCCGTTATTTCTGGCTCTATTCCAAAGCCTTTTTGCTCAAGATCAATCCCTTTGATTATCTCCGTCCTGAAAAGTTTATAACAGGTTTCCATATCTGTAAGATTCAGATTGGTGAACATATTTGAGAGAATGGTGAGAAATTTATTTCCGACATAATGCCAGAATAGATGTACCCTGTGCGGTCCTCCCCCTAAAAAACGGGAACCATAAACCACATCTGCCTTTCCTTCTATGATTGGTGCCATAAGTTTTGGATATTCTCTGGGGTCGTATTCCAAATCTGCATCCTGTAGGATCACCAAATCGCCGGTCACATATTCCAGGCCTGATTTTATTGCAGCTCCCTTTCCCATATTTTTGGGATGATAGATGACCTTATCAATTTTTTTTTCGATTTTTGTTTTGATTAATTGAGTAGTGCCATCTTCTGAACAGTCATCTACAAGAATAATCTCTTTTTCTTCCACTGGCGCCTCTTTTACCAGGGAAATTAAGTCGGGGAGGGCGCTTTTTTCATTATAACAGGGTATGATAATAGAAAGTTTCACGGTATTTTTTGTCCTTATATGTACGTTTGATCGTCAAACGTTCTATTCAAGCAACAAACATAAAGAAAAGGGAGGTCGGTTCTGAAACAACTTAAATATATCGCTTTACCTCCAGTAATTCCTTAGAATTCGCCAACTGATTGAGGGCTGAAGTGTCAACCCCAAGAAAAGGGACAGATTTCGTCCTAAAATACCCTATCTTCTTCAAAGCAGTTGACAAATCTCACTTTTTGCACCTTTTGTAAAGTTATTTTAGAAGCAACGTCCCTTTTATTTTTCAGAAAACAGTCTTTTCTGAGCGTGTACTCCCGCTTTTGGAGTACATTAAAACGCCTCCATTAGTCTTAATTTTTTGACTTTTTCCTACCTGAAGGCTATATTCTTTAATTAAAATAGATTATTAGATTTTAAGATTATGAATTTTACTCCCTTGACCTATCAGATTATTGACCATACAGCTGACTTGGGTATAATCGTTAAGGGCCCAGATGTAAGAAATCTTTTTATCCTTGCTGCCCAGGCAATGACTGATCTTATGGTTGAGGGTGATATCAGCAAGGAAACAGTTATTAAGGATGTTTCCCTTCAGGGTGAAGATTTTCCGGATCTTATGGTAAGATGGCTTGGAGAGATTCTCTATCTATTTGATGGTGAGAATTTGATAGTAAATTCGATAAAGATCAAATCGATCAGCCCGACAAAGCTGAAATCTACACTGACCCTAACCAGTTTTGAGACGGAACATCATCAGGTTATCAGAGAAATAAAGGCCGTTACGTACCATCAGATTTCAGTTGATAAAACCAAGGATGGGTGGCAGGCAAAGGTTATATTTGATATTTAGGGACTGTTACGATTTAAGTATTATGGATTGAGGAATTAAGGAATTATAACAACTTTAGGCACTTATTCGGTTAGTTATGGCTTTTGAGA
>SOIB01000125.1 GCA_004377355.1 Candidatus Stahliibacteriota bacterium
AATGAAACTTGGAATTGTAGGGGCAGGGAATTGGGGTATGAATCTAATCAGGAATTTTTGTAAAATTCTCACAGTTGAAAATGTAATAATTTGTGACACTGATAAAAAGAGGATATCAAAATTAGATTTTGAATACCCGGGTATAAAAACGACAGAAAGTCTCGATACAATTTTAAACGATGATAAAATAAATGCAGTGGTTGTAGCATCGCCTGCAGAAACTCATTATGACATAGCAAAAAAAGCACTTACTTCTGGAAAACATGTATTCGTGGAAAAACCTATAACTCTGAATGTAAAAGAAGCAGAGAAACTAATTGAGATATCAGAAAGTAAGCATTTAACCTTAATGGTGGATCATATTCTCATATATCATCCAGTAGTCAAAAAATTAAAAGAGCTTATAGATGAAGGAACATTAGGGGAAATCTATTACATATATAGTCAGAGAGTAAATTTGGGCGTCATCCGTTCAAATGAAAACGCATTATGGAGCCTTGGACCACATGATGTTTCATTATATTTACACCTACTCAACGAGGAACCAGATTTGATCAATGCAATAGGTGATGTTTACATACAAAAGGAGAATTGTATTGAGGATACAGTTTTTCTCCATTTACATTTCCCTTCGGGAGTAGATGCACACGCACATCTAAGCTGGCTTGATCCACATAAGATTAGAAGGTTAACTGTAGTGGGTAGCAAAAAGATGGCTGTATTTGATGATATGGAACCAAGAAATAAATTGACTATCTTTGATAGAGGTGCAGAATGGACAGAAGAGAGTGGTGTTGGCGTTAGATATGGAGATATTTATATTCCAAACGTACCACTAAAGGAACCACTGAGAGTGGTCTGTGAGCACTTTCTGGAGTGTATAGAGAAGGACAAAAAACCATGGAGTGATGGATTTGATGGATTAAAAGTCATCAGGATTTTAGAAGAAGCAGAGAGAATATTAAAAAGGAGAAGTTAAAAGATGAGTTATTTTGTTCACGAATCTTCCTATATTGATAAAAATGTCAAAGTAGGAGAGGGAACAAAGATCTGGCACTTTTCTCATGTAATGTCTAATGTGGTTATAGGTAACAATTGTATTCTTGGTCAAAATGTCCATATAGGTTCAAATGTTAAGATTGGCAACAATGTTAAGATTCAGAACAACGTATCTGTATATGAAGGAGTAATATTAGAAGATAATGTTTTCTGTGGTCCTTCAATGGTTTTCACTAACGTATTGAACCCGAGATCTCTTTATCCAAAGGATAAAAGTGAGTATCTAAATACTCTAGTAAAGCAAGGAGCTTCAATTGGAGCAAATTCTTCAATTGTTTGCGGTATAACTCTGGGAAGCAATTGTTTCATTGGAGCTGGTTCTGTCGTAACAAAAGATATCCCGGATTATGCAATAGTTTATGGCATCCCAGCTGAAATAAAAGGGTGGATGTGTGAATGCAGCAATAAACTGTCATTTACTGACCATATTACAAAATGTAATAAATGTGGTAGGGAGTATCGGAAAATCAGCAAAGAAAGGGTAAAATTACTTTTGAGTAAATGAGTTTATGAGTAGATTGACCGGACTACCCACCTACTTATTCGTTCAACTACAGTGATGAGTGTTTTCTGTGACTAATCTACCTTTACGCTCTTTGTGAGAGAATAATGGGAAGCGGTTAGTTGGATATAATCTTGACAATTCTAAATTTGAGTATTATATTAAAATTTGAAGGGGCCGTGGCGCAGTTTGGTAGCGCGTCTGACTGGCAGTCAGAAGGTCACGGGTTCGAGTCCCGTCGGCTCCAAAAATATATGGGAGCGTCTTTATGAAAAAATTCGTTTTAATGGTTGCTCTATTTGGTTTAATTTTAATATCTTGTGGGGGAGAGGATCTATTTGCTGGGAAAGCTTACAGACTGAAAGCAGAGCAGGGGCTTAAGGAGATAAGAAATGCACTGGCTGTATACAAAATCAGTAGAGGTAAATATCCTGATGAAGTTAATTGGGAGAAAGAACTAAGACCATACTTCAGGAAGGAAAGATTTCCCGACCCTCGTTGGGTAACTAAACGAAAGATGCTCATAATGAGCGCAAAGAATGACATTAGTCAGGTAAGGGGAATTTTGAAAGAGTTAAAACGAAAAATTTATTTTGCTGACACTACTCTTCAAAAAAAAATAATGGATTTCCTGGGTCCAATTGATTCTTCTATAACATTTGCAGACTACGAAATTACAGAAGCTGTTAGATATGATTATAGAGATATAAGCCCAGAACTCTTGGGCCTCTATGAATTTGTCTCTCACCTTAAAATATCTAATGAAAAAAAAGAAATAATGAACAGGATGGAAAGACAGCACAAAAAACTGAATGAAGAGATAAATGATTTGAAATTCGAAATGATAGGAGAGGATTCAATCTTTAATAATGTTGTAGAAAATGCATTTAAAGTTACATTAAATGTAATTGAAGGAAGTTACTTGAATTTTAAAGGTAAAGTTGCTCCTCCCGAAGAGAGTTTAACTGTTCATTCTGATGCTATTGAGAGTCTTATTTTAATATTGAATCCTAAGGAGGACTCAATTCTTATTAAGAATTTGAGTAAGTTAGACGAAGAAATAACCTATTATACGCGGGGAAAAGACAATATAGAATTCCTTAATTATTTAAATGAACTCAAAAAGAAATTACCTGCATCAATGAGACTCTTTGATAATTACTATCATAAAAATAGAGAAAATGCAATAGAAGCAAATGCGGTACTCAACGGTTATGGAGCTTTGGTAAATCTACGTTCTTTAGTCAAATTTTATGAAGATCAACATGATAGTATACCTGAGGGAAACCTTTATGAATTATTTAAAGAAGATGAGGATATGAAGGAAATTAGGGAGGATATCAATTCAGATCCTTATCTTTATCTGGAAGATGATGGATATAGACTTGAAACAAAAGCACTTGATAAGAATCAAACTCCATTAGTTCTAAAAATAGATTTTATCAACACATATGATAACATTGTAAAAGAATCATTCTCAAAAGGTCCTTACTACTCTACAAATGATTCAAATACAATCTTCTTTATACTTGTAAAAGCAAAGGATAAAAGACAAACAATAATAACTATAAGACCAAAATTTAGGGAGGAAGAAAGGAGGATATAAAAGTGAAAAGACCAATCTATGTTTTCTTGTTGGTTCTTTTTCTCCTAGCATGTACTGCTTCTGCTCAAAATGTACAGGGGTCAAAATGCGGAGATGCATTAAGACATTATAGTACTGCCTATGAATATATGAAACAGGGTAATTATGAAAAAGCCAGAGAACTACTCACCAAAGCTATAGAAGATAGTACTACCTATGTGGATGCATATATTGCGCTACGAAAGGTTTATATCAATCTTGGTGACATAAATAAGGCAATAGAAATATGTATGTCAGGTCTATCCTGTGTTCTTGAAAAGATAGAGGAGAATGTGAAAGATGTGGAAGAAGAGCTCATAGAGGCTAACAGAAAACTCACACTAGCATTAGCTGATCTCTATGCAAAAATTGGTGAACCAGAAAAAGCTGACGAATTCTTTGAGGAAATAATAAAGGACGATCCAAAAGATGCTAACAGCTGGGACCTCTATGCATATTACCATTATAAGCAGGGACGAATTGATGAGGCAATAGAGTATTATGATAAAGCCTATCAACTTGATCCTGAAAATAAAGGAATAGCATTTCGTTTAGGAGACGCTTACTTTGCAGCAGGGCGTTATAAGGATGCTGTAGGGCTCTTTACTAAAGTGAAAGAAACCTTCCCTGAAGATATAGATATAATGAAGAAAACAGCTGAATCGTATTATAATTTGCATGAATATAAAAAAGCAATCGAAGAATATAAAGCAATTGTAGAACTGGCTCCTAAACATGTAAGCAGTAGAATCCAAATAGGAAATGCGTATAGAGAACTAAAGCAATATGAAAAGGCAAAGGAATACTATCATGAAGCTCTAGAAATTGAATCAAACAATCTAAGTGTATATTATCAGTTAATCAACCTTGAACTCGGAAGAAAAAATCTGAATTCAGTAAAGAAATATCTTGATGAAGCATTTAAAATATATGCGAATGATCCTATTCTATTTGCATTATACGGGGAATACTACTATCGCCTGGGTATTGAAAAAATGAGCAATAAAGAATGGAATCCTTCAATAGAAAGATATGAAAAAGCTATCGAAATCTGGCAAGCAACTATAAAAAAGGCATATGACCCAGAATGGAAAGAATATGCAAGGAAGGGCATTGAGAGAGCAGAGAAAATGATCGAAGAGGTAAAAAAGGTAAGGTGGTAATTAATGGGCAAAATCCTCGGGTGGCTTATATTGCTCGTGATAATCGGATATGCAGGTTATATAGGAATTCATTTTCTAAAGATACGATTGGACTTCTCAGATATAAGGGATAAGGCAGAGAACATGCTCAGTCCAACCTCTCCTGTTCGCTTTAATAATATACCCCAGGAATTAATGGAACATGCTAAAAACCGGGGTATACCCTTAAAAAAAGACAGTATTAAATTATTTATTGATGAATGGGATGGATATAAGGTATTATCATTCAAGTATATTGATTCTTTGATGTTGTTTAATAAGAAACCAATATATTTTACTTACACTTTTTGCGAAACAGTCCCTTTAAGGCGTTGAGAGGTTAGCTTCCAGTTTGGGAATTATTCTAATCTTTTTTCTTTTTACCCTACCCCGTAGTAATATGGGGTTTTCTTCATTATTAAAAGAGGATGTATTAACCTTTGGTAATATATATATAAAAGGAAAAACAATCCTCTCTCAGAAAGAAATCGAAAAACTTTTACCAAAACCAGGTACTCCATTTAGGCAGAATATCTTAGAAGAAAATATTAAAAAGATATTGAAGTTCTATGCAGATAGAGGATTCCCTTTCGCAATAATCTCACCCTTGGAATTTCAATTAGATTCAACATCTTTAAGCTTTGAATTACATATAGACCCAGGTAATATCTATAGAATTAGAAATATAATTTTTAAGGGTAATAGTACCACCAGTGATGAATTCCTTCTCCGTCAATTCACCCTGGAAAATGGAGTTATCTTTAATGAAATTAAGTTACAAGAATCTATAGAAGAACTTGAAAAACTCAATTACATTTATGTGGATTCATTTCATTTAATTAAAGGAAATGATGAAGGATGGGTTTCAATATTAATATTTATAAATGAAAGAAATATGGGAGGCATAATTGGCGCTATCTCCTATTCTGAGAATGGTGGCTGGAGTGGAAAATTCCAAGCAATAGGTAAAAATCTTTTCGGAGGAGGTAGAACAATTGAACTAAAATGGCAAAAAGAAGGAAACACATATCAAGAAGAAATATTCCAATATAAAGAACCCTATATTTTCTCTTTACCTTTCAGTTTAACATTTGATATACAACATTCTTATATTGAAAATATTAGCAATAAAACTTCAATATCAACTGGAGTTATATATTCATTTAGAGACTTCTTGATATCTTTCGCTCCAGGTGTTGAGAATTATGCGAAAAGTGGTAAGGGAGGTATTTCATATCCTTTTATTGAAACAAGCTTTTTTTATGAAGCAAATCCTTTCAGGTTATTTTATCGAAATAAATGGAAAAGGGGAAGAGGATGGATTTTGGAGATATCATCTATGGCTTCACTTTACTATTTAAACATATATAGTGAATATTTTATTTTATCTTCTAATGGAGATGAATTATTGTTTTATAAACCAATAAGAGGATATCCAGGGGTTATAGCATCTAAAGGATTAAAGTTTGGTATTGAACTGCTGGGTAAATTTGACCAACTGATAATATATCCATTATTAGAAACTTCCTGGATAGAAGACTTCTGGCAATATTCTTATGGAATAGGAATTAAAGTTAATAAGGTATCCATGGAATATGCTATTCCCTTTGATGAATCTCCAATTAATGGGAGGGTGTATATTACATTTCATGGAGGTTCTTAAAATTAGAGGTAAAGACGGTTGCCAAGCAAAGAATTCGAGAACCAGACATTATAGGATTAAGGAGTA
>SOIB01000131.1 GCA_004377355.1 Candidatus Stahliibacteriota bacterium
TGAACTTCTTGCAAGGCTAAAGCCTTGCCCTACTTTAATCACTAACACACCAACAAGCTAACCAGCCAACTAATCAAATTTATTTTGATGATAATATTCTTGACTTGTGTTATTTTTACATTATTACTATTTACAACATAGTCTATATTTTAGGTGGTTAAAAGGAGTTTTAATGAAGTTATTTAAAGATATCCCAAGAAATGTTAAGGCGCTGGGTTTTGTAAGTCTCCTTAATGATGCTGCAAGCGAGATGATATATCCCCTTCTACCTATATTCCTTATAAGTGTTCTTGGAGCAGGTCCAGGTGCTCTGGGTGTAATAGAAGGTATTGCAGAAACTACAGCCAGTTTACTCAAATTATTCTCTGGATGGATATCCGATAAACTAAAAAAGAGAAAATTCCTCATTTTAATTGGCTATTCTCTTGCTGCTTTTGGAAGACCATTGATTTCAATAACGATAGCGTGGTGGCAGGTTGCTGTCATAAGGTTTATTGACAGAGTGGGGAAGGGAGTAAGAACATCCCCGAGGGATGCTTTGATATCTCTTTCAACACCAGAGGATATACGTGGGAAATCGTTTGGATTCCATAGGGCTATGGACCATACAGGTGCGATAATTGGTCCTGTTGTTGCAATGGTATTATTGAAGTACGGGATGAGTTTAAAAAACATTTTCCTGTGGGCATTATTACCGGGGATAATCACTGTTATTATAGTAATATTTTTTGTAAGGGAAAAAAGGGTAATTTCAGAATCAAAAACAGTTGATTTCAAATTATCTGTGCTTTCAAGAAATTTCAAGACTTATCTTTTTGTTATTATTCTATTCACGCTCGGGAATTCTTCTGATGCATTCTTAATACTGAAGGCAAAAGATACCGGCATCCCAATCGCATTAATACCGCTTCTCTGGATTGTCCTCCATTTTGTTAAAATGTCAACCTCAGTTCCCGGTGGAGTCTGGTCTGATAAGATTGGGAGGAGAAGGGTTATAGTAACAGGATGGATGGTGTATGCCTTAATATATCTGGGATTTGGATTCTCTTCTAATATATGGCAAATCTGGGGTTTATTTGCCCTCTATGGAATATATTTTGGACTGACCGAAGGAGTGGAGAAAGCATTTGTAAGTGACTTAGTTACCAGGGAGTTCCAGGGAACTGCCTTTGGCTTTTACCACCTTGCTGTTGGTATTGCAGCATTCCCATCCAGTGTTATATTCGGATTCATATGGCAGAGGTTTGGTTCTTTAACAGCGTTTACATACGGAGCATCACTTGCAGGTTTAGCATCGATTCTACTTTTATCTTTTGTGAGAGAGAAAGAAAGAATAAAGTAGGATATACTCAGGATTCAAGGGGTCGGAATTCAAGAGATTGAGGGTTCGAGTAAGATTGCTTCGCCAGAGTCTAGCTAGAAGCTGAACTCGCAATGACGACTCTCGACTCTCGATTATAGACTATCTTGAGGCTTGACAATGAATTGCCTTTTCATATTCTACAATAGGATAAGAAGTTATAAAATACGCCTGTAGCTCAACTGGATAGAGCAGCGGACTACGAATCCGCAGGTTGGGGGTTCGAATCCCTTCAGGCGTATTAAACGTGAAAAAAATAGTGATTGATAATTTAGAACATGAGAAATGGATGAGAGAGGCTTTAAAAGAAGCCGAATTCGCATTTAAAGAGGATGAGGTTCCTGTGGGGTGTGTTGTAGTGAAAGATGGTGCTATAATCGGAAGGGGTCATAATAGAAAAGAGGGATTAAAAGACCCTACTGCGCACGCCGAAATAATAGCTATTAGTGCAGCTGCTCATTCACTTTGTAATTGGAGATTAGAGGGAGCGATTCTTTATTCTACCATAGAGCCTTGTCTTATGTGTGCAGGTGCTATAATACAATCAAGATTAAACACAGTTGTATATGGGGCGAAGGATAAAAAATTTGGAGCTTTTGGTTCGGTGACTGACGTTCGTGGTAAAGGGTGGAATTGGAACTTTAAAGTGGTTCCAAACGTTTTAAGTAATGAGTCAAAAGAACTGCTGAAAAGTTTTTTTAAGAAAAGGAGGGATGGCTGAGTGGCTAAAAGCGCACGATTCGAAATCGTGTTTCCATTTTATCGTGGATCGGGGGTTCAAATCCCTCTCCCTCCGTTAAGGGCATTTTTTAATTTGAATGTATAAAAATAGAAGGGAGATATAATTGATTCTTTTATTGATGTCTCTTGCGATAGGTGGAAACGAAATGGATTCTCTAAAAGCAGTAGTCCATCCATTATTGGTTAAGAAAAGGACTGAACTCTTGAATGAGAATCCAGATTACAGAAAGTACTTTAATCCTTATAACGCATATGGGTATGGATTAAAAGGTCTAAATGAGAGGTTAACAAAGACACTCAAGGGTAAAGCTGCGGAACCAGAAACAGTTTATGTTGCTGCTATAAGGGTTCAGTTCTTGCCAGATACTACTCCACTGACTACTGGAGATGGTAGGATGGACTTAGAAGGCAGTGGAGATATCTGCGATACAATAATAAGAGGTTCTGATACGAGTTTTGTTAGAAGTCTCTATTACGATCCTCCTCATGATTTCATATATTTCAATCGATTAATGGAGTATGTCCGAAATTACTACTGGAAGGTTTCTTATCATAAATTATGGATTGAGTGGAGGGTTTTGCCTGATACAACTGATTCCGTTTATACTCTACCGCATAAGATGACCTATTATGGAGACCCTTCCAATTATGTTGTCGGTTTGTTTAAATTGCTTAGAGATGCGGTTGAGGTAGCAGATTACATGGTCGATTTTTCCGGAATTGATGAGGTAATAATCTTCCATGCAGGTTCTATGTATCAGAGTGACTACTTATACGATTCTCCATATGACCTACCTGCAGTCTCTGTTCATGGACTTCACCACATGTTTGGTTCATATCTCGTAGCAGATGGGGATACGATTGACAGCGGTATTATATATCCCGAGACCGGTTTCCAGGATGGTGTACCAGCGTACCTACAGGGTGGTTTATGCCATGAATTTGCACATTCTAACGCGGTGGGACTACTTGACCTCTATGATGTATCGGGTGAGACAATGGGAATGGGAGGATGGGCGCTTATGGGAACTGGTAACTGGAATCAACTTGGTCTTGTTCCACCAAGGATATGCGCATATAACAGGATAAAAGCTACTTTCGATGAAGGTGTTGTAATCGAGAGGGATTCTACTTCAATACCAATAGAATGGGCAGGGAGTATGGATACACTTACCCCAAGGATTTACAAGGTTCCAATAAATAAAGATGAGTATTTCCTGATTGAGAATAGATGGGTCTATATAAACCCTGATACATTTCATTATGTTAATCCCTGCACAACTCTTGTTGATTCAAATGGTGCAAGGGTTTGGAAGAACAATGTGTTAGTGGATGTTGATGATTTTGATTCCTCACTTCCCCCTGCTCTTTATTCTGGAGGACTTGCAATATGGCATATAGATGAACAAAAAATAGCCGAATCGGAAAGCCTTAATATGCTAAACGCAGGCTTTCCCCATGGTGTGGATCTTGAGGAAGCAGATGGTATACAGGATTTTGAAAAGGATTTCTGGCATGTATATAATATTGAGGCTACCTTCTATGGTTCACAGATGGATGTTTTTAGAGAGGGCGGCTGGTTATCTTCGTTCACGGACGTCACTGATCCTAACACAGAGGATAATACCGGGAATTATACGGGGATTGTTATATCCAATATTACAGAACCTGACTCAATTATGTACTTTGATATTTCCTTCTTAAGGAATATCAGTGGTTTTCCGAAGAAACTTGGGGAGAGGATGGATGTTATATCACCACAGATTCTGGATTCTTCGATTTATATTGGAGATATGTTTGGTGGTGTTTATCGGATTAATCCAGATACCACCCTTTTTAGAATGGTCAATATAGTGGATTCAATATATACAGATTCGACCTATACAACTCCTCTTTTGGCTGATATAACAGGCGACGGTAATATGGACCTATTTGATATGACTATAAAAGGAAAGTTATTTCTCTATGACCTTGCAGTGGATTCTCTAATAGAAACACTGTCAATTCCTGATAATATCTATGGTAATGCATCAGCAGCAGACCTTGATGGTAATCCCGGGAAGGAGATTCTCTTTGGATCTGCTGGTTCGGAACTCCATATCCTTCGATGGGATGGGAATTCACTTGTAGAAATGGATGGATTTCCAATCTATGTTGGAGACTGGTTGGTTTCAACACCCCTGGTTATTGATAATTTCATATATATTCTCCCTGCAGATGGAAGGCTATGGAAGGTTTCTCCAAATGGTAATGCAATCTGGAGGAGAGGAGAAGAGAACCTATCCTACAGTTTATCTTCTCCTGTGGCTGGTGATATTGACCGAGATGGAACATATGAGATAATTTGTTCTGTGGGTAGGAAGGTAGTATTTTCCGTTGATACTTCCGGTGTGATTGAATGGGAGAGGGACCTACCAGCAAAGACTTTCTTCTCCACGCCTGCATTGGGTGATATTACAGGTGATGGATACCTGGAGATTGTCCTGGCAGATAGCACTAACCTTTTTGCCCTTAACAGGAATGGTTTTGTAATGGATAATTTTCCTGTAAAGATAAATCTCTCCGAGCAAACACAATCGTCAATTATTCTGTCTGATGTAAGTGGAGATTCCATTCTTGATGTTATCCTTGGCTCACCTGATGGTGGTGTCCTTGCTTACAATGGATGGGGTAGGAAAGTTGCACAGTTCCCTCTTTCGACTGGAAGGAGGTCCTATTCCACACCTCTAGTTTTTGATATAGACAATGACAGTCGTTCAGAGTTGTTTATTGGTTCCTATGATGGATGGTTATATGGTTGGGAAACGGGGGGTTTTATGCGTTATGATGGTTGGAATCAGATATACTTGAATAATGACCATCAATCAGTTTACCCTGATTCATTACTCAAAGATATAACTCAAGATGGAACTTTAACGCTGGATGAATTCTATGTTTATCCTTCGCCTGTTACGGATGGAGTCATGCATTTTAGATTCAGATTGGGAAATGATGCAGAGAAGGTAATATTACGTGTGTATTCACTATCCGGCAGGTTAATAATAAATGAAGAGATTTCAGGATATTCTGGTATCAATGACTTAGAAGTAAATATATCCAGAGAGGCCAATGGGGTTTATATTGCAACTATTGAGGTGAATGATAACCTTTTTGATAAAAAGAAATTCGCAATCCTAAGAGGTGGATAATGAATATTAGCCACAGAGGCACAGAGAACACAGAGAGATTTATTACAGATATAAAAGAATTAAATAAAATTACTGAGAAGATAATTGGGTGTGCTATAGAGGTTCATAGGAACCTTGGACCTGGATTATTGGAATCAATTTATGAATCTGCATTATGTGTAGAGTTTGATAATAATGATATAGAATATCAAAGACAGATATTAATTCCTGTTAGATATAAAGATAATATCATTGGTGAACATAAATTAGATTTACTAGTAGAAAATGAGATAATTGTTGAATTAAAAGCAATTGATAAAATGGCACCAATTTTTGAAGCTCAATTATTGTCTTATTTAAAAATGGCTGATAAGAAGTTAGGTTTATTAATTAATTTTAATACAGAAAAATTGAAAGATGGAATTAAGAGGATTATATTATGATTGTGAATCTAAAAATTAAAAATAAACTCTGTGTCCTCTGTGTCTCAGTGGCAAAATAAAGGGGAGGATAAATGTTACTGCTTTCGATACTCATATCTATATCTCCTGCAAAGGCAGCATTTACATCGTTAGTCCTTCCAGGTTCGGGAGATCTCATGTTAGGGGAGAAGAAAAGGGCATCTTTATTTTTAGGCACAGAAGCAGCTATCTGGACATCATATTTTGGATTTAGATGGTATGAGGGTAAGATGCATAATAGTTCATTAAACTATGCATCGTTATATGCTTCTGCAAATGTTCTTGGTAAGGATGATAGATATTTTAATGCTATGGAGAATTTCTTCTCTTCAGAGGCTTACAATGAATGGTTGAAAGAGCAAGCAAGAATATTCTACCCCGATACAACAGACCCAGAGATTCTCGAACTAAGAAGAAAATACATTGAAGCAAATTCATATACAGGAGATGATGCATGGGAATGGGAATCTATAGAAGCGTTAAAGAAATATGATAATTTAAGAGATAACAAGAGAGGTTTTGCAAGCAAAGCCACAAATATGATAGGCATTGCGGTGGCTAATAGATTGATAAGTTTCTTTGTTACATATCTGGCGGGAGAAAGAGTTTCTGTTCAAATTAAAGAAAATGGAGTGCAGTTGGGGATTAGATTTTAATGATTTTATATGATACATTAAGTGGAAAGAAAAAAGATTTTAAGCCAATAAAAGAAGGTGAGGTAGGAATATATTACTGCGGTATGACCCTTCAAGAAGCACCTCACGTTGGACATATGAGAGCAGCGTTAACAGCAGATATTCTTAATCGTTATTTTGAGTTTAAAGGTTATAAAGTGAAGCTACTTGTTAACTTTACTGATATAGATGATAAGGTGCTAGAAAGTGCAAAATTGGAAGGCAAGGACTTTAGGGAGTTAGCTTCGTTTTATGAGGAAGAATATACAAGAGCAAGTGAACGTCTTAATATTCAGAAGCCAGCTCTTTACCCCAGAGCCACACAGCATATAAAGGAGATTATTGAACTTGTAGAAAGACTGGTAGAAAAGGGTTTTGGGTATGAGGTAGAAGGTAATGTCTTCTTCAGAGTCAGGAAATTTAAACCCTATGGAAGACTGTCTGGTAAAAAACTGGATGAATTACACATAGGAGCCAGGGTTTCTGTGGATGAAATGAAGCAGGACCCACTAGATTTTGCTCTATGGAAAGCTGTTAAGCCAGGTGAGCCATACTGGTTTTCACCTTGGGGTAAGGGAAGACCTGGATGGCATATTGAGTGCTCTGCTATGTCAACCCATTATCTTGGAGAGACTTTTGACATACACGGAGGAGGGGATGATTTAATATTCCCTCATCATGAGAATGAGATAGCTCAGGCAGAAGCTGCGACAGAGAAACCACTTGCTAATTACTGGGTCCATAATGCAATGCTTACTATTAAAGACGAAAAGATGTCTAAATCCCTTCAGAACTTCATTCCCATAAATAGTCTTTTAGAGGAATATGACCCAAATGCAATCAGGTTGTATCTGCTTCAAGCACATTATAGAAGGCAGTTAAACTATAATAGAGAAATGCTCAAACAGGCTTCTTCCGGTTGGGAGCATATCAAGATTTTTCTAGAGAGGACCAGGGGTTATGAGGGAAAGCCTATAGCTTCATATCTTGAAGAGTTTGAGAAAAACATGGATGATGACCTTGGAACTCCAGGTGCTATTGCTTTTGTTTTTGACCTTATATCCAAAGCTAACGAAGTGTCCAAAAATGATACAGGAGATTATAGAGAGACAATTTACCTAATCCTGGGAACTCTTGGATTCCAGATAGAACACGAAGAGAGTATAGCACTGGGAGAAGTGCTTGACAAGATTCTTACACTTCGAAGCGATTTAAGGAAAGAAGGAAATTATAAGATGGCAGATAAAATCAGAGTAGTTCTTCTCGAGGCAGGGATTGCTATAGAGGATACCAGGGATGGAACAACCTGGAGGGTGAAATAGAAGGAAGGGAATTAGCACTTAAATCCCTGATAACATATGAGAAGAGTGGCTTAACATTAAAGGAATCACTTGGAGGAGAAAAGCTAAGTTCCGCAAATAAAGACATTCAGAAAGCCTATGATTATTTTTATGGAACCCTAAGATATTTAAAAAAACTGGATTATATACTTACTAAACATCTTCGAAAATACACGCTTTCTGATTTACCAATACCAATAAGGAATATACTGAGACTTGGTATATATGGAATCCAATATAGTAATGATCCTGATTATGCAGTGGTTGATAGTTATGTTACACTTGCAAGGAAATACGGACACAATGGAACTGCTTCACTTGTTAATGGACTCTTACGAAATCTCCATCCTGTAGAATACCCAAAAGACAGAATTAAATATCTTTCAATCTTTTATTCTTACCCTGAGTGGCTGGTTAAGAAGTTATTAGACGCATATGGCGAGGGATGCGAGAAAATATTGAAAGTGAGCAATGAACCTCCCAGAATCTCCATTCGTGTTAATCGTCTGAAAATTAGCATATCAGAACTTCAAGAACTTCTAAAGAAAGAAGGTATAGAGACAAAAAAGAGTGAAATAAGTGATTCAAATATACTTACTGGTGGAAATGTTATTTATACAAATGCCTTTGAAGATGGTCTTTTCCAGGTTCAGTCAGTAACACAGACTTTGATTACCAAAATGCTATCTCCAGAGAGAGGTGAGGTTATTCTTGACTTATGTTCATCTCCCGGTGGGAAAAGCACAGGAATTGCGGAGATTATGGATGATGAAGGGATGATTCTATCGGTTGATATTAAGAACCTTAATAAAGTAATATCTAATTGTAGAAGGCTGGGTCTTGGTAGTGTCCATCCGATAAAAGCAGATGCCAGAGAATTCTATGTATCAATGGTAGATCGAATAATGCTTGATGTCCCGTGTTCAGGAACTGGAGTTATGGGGCAGAGAGGTGATCTCAGATGGAATATTACACATAAGAGTATTGAATCATTAAAAAGACTGCAACAGGAATTGTTGAATAGCGCTTCGAAAAATCTAAATCCAGGAGGTATTTTAGTATATGCAACATGTTCTATTCTTCCAGAAGAAAATGAAGAACAGGTATATCGTTTTCTTAAGGAGAACCCAAATTTTGAACTTGAACCATTAGATTCGGATGAGTTTTTCATTTCAAAAGTTCCTGGTCTTGGAACTCAAAATGGAGGATTTGGAGCAAAAATAAGGAGAAAAAATTGAATATTAGCCACAGAGGCACAGAGAACACAGAGAGATTTATTACAGATATAAAAGAATTAAATAAAATTACTGAGAAGATAATTGGGTGTGCTATAGAGGTTCATAGGAACCTTGGACCTGGATTATTGGAATCAATTTATGAATCTGCATTATGTGTAGAGTTTGATAATAATGATATAGAATATCAAAGACAGATATTAATTCCTGTTAGATATAAAGATAATATCATTGGTGAACATAAATTAGATTTACTAGTAGAAAATGAGATAATTGTTGAATTAAAAGCAATTGATAAAATGGCACCAATTTTTGAAGCTCAATTATTGTCATATTTAAAAATGGCAAAAAAGAAGTTGGGTTTATTAATCAACTTTAATTCCATACAATTAAAAGAAGGGTTAAAAAGGATTATATTATGATTTTAAAGGTAGAGTTAAAAATAAACTCTGAGACCTCTGTGTCTCTGTGGCAAAAAAGGGGAGGTTGTAATGTATTATGATCGGAGTTCTGTAAAGACATTCTGGATATCTTTTCTGACGTCAATAATTGTTTCAGCTATAGTTAGTTTTTCCATTGTTTATTATATTCCTGATTTCTTAGAGCAAATTGAAGAGGAAAAGATAGAGGTTCCTGACGTTGAAGGGTTAGATCTGAAAACAGCTGAGATGGTAGTGGACAGGAGTGGTCTTTCCTTGGTTGCAGAGAGAGTAAACGATCCAAATGTCGAGAAGGATAGAGTAATATATCAGAATCCAGCACCTGGGACAGAATTGGATAAAGGTGGAATTATAAAAGTGGTGGTGAGTGAAGGTCCTCCTACTACAACAGAAGAGGAGGAAGAAGAAATTATTATCCCTGATGTAACGGGGTTTGAGCTCAATCAGGCAAGGGTGTACTTATCTGAAAAGGGAATTACTGTTGGCAAAGTAGAAAAGAAAATTTCTTCAGAACCAGAAGGTGAGGTTATATCTACTGTGCCGGAGCCAGGCACAAAGATTACCAAGGATGTACATGTTAAGCTTATTATCTCTATAGGTCCCGGGAAGGTGGTAGTTCCAAATATTAAGAGATTGAGTTTATTTCAGGCAGAGAGAAGATTAAGTGATAATGGATTAAAGATGGGTAATGTAAGGGAAATTACCAGCCCAGAATATCCTTTTGATGTAATTATTTTCCAGGATCCTGAATCTGGAGAAATGATAGAAAAGGGCTCTAGTGTGAATGTAACAATAAACAGAGAAGCCTCTTGAAGGAAAGAATTCTTATATACGCTGGTCTTGTTGTAGGCTCTTTTTTTATTGGGTTTTTAACCTTTTATTTCTTGATGCCTGTGATAGTTAGACAGAGCAGAACTGTTGATGTACCTCATCTTAAACATATGTCATTAAAAGAAGCTAAAGATTTTCTTAGCTTATTGGGCTTAAAGAGCGAGATATATGATAGTGTTAATTCCCGGGAGGTAGATAGAGGAAGAATTTTTACAACTATTCCGCCAAGGAAGGAAGAAGTGAGGATAGGTAGTGTTATAAAACTTATTGTGAGTAAAGGACCTGGAAAAATAAAATTGCCTAATATTGTAGGTCTTCCTCAGGACGAAGCTTTTGACTCGCTAAATCTTTATGGTATTACAAACAGGGTCATTATTAATATACCGGTTGAAATGGAAGATGACGATACTGTCTCAAAAGATGGAACAGTGATAAAAACAAAGCCCAGTATTGAGGACAGCCTTGAAAAAGGAGGAAAGCTCACAATCTTTATTGGCAAAGAGAAAAGGAAGGTATTCTTGATGCCAAACCTTATAGGGCTGCCTCTTGATGAAGCAAAAGAAATTCTCACCGACTTTGAGTTAGAACTTGCACCTATAAAATGGACAAAGTCTGACAGAGAAGAAGTTCTCCTACAATCTCCTTTAGCTGGTGTTGAAGTAACTTTTGGAGATACAATTAAACTCATAGTTGGACAGAAATAGTGAGTTGGTTGATTTTATATTTGGTATTAGGTATTAGGTCTTGGGTCATAAGTGTTGGTGTAAAATTGACTAAAGATTATAGACTAATGACTTATATTATCCTTGAACCCTTGAATCCTTAGAGATTGCTCTTGACTTATTTATAATATATTTTATTTTAAGATGGAAAAGAGGAGGCATATATGTTTTCACTATTGTTTATTTCTTTGTTATCATTTAATCCCGGAAGCGAACCTGTTGCTAAGGTAGCAGGAAAGACAATTTATAAAGAAGAGATTCCAAAAAATACCTCCGTTGAGGTATATATTAAACGTCTAGTTTTCTTTGAAATTGCTAAGGAAAAGGGGTATGATGATTCTGTAAGGGCAATTGTTGAACGAAGTTTTGACGAAACCCTTGTAAGAGAACTATATTCCAGAATCATCAGGGACAGTAAACCAACTCTGGCTGAGCCCTTCATTATGTACAGGTTGCTTGGGAAAGAAGTTAAGGCACAGCTTATACAAACTGAAGATTTCATGACAGCTTATCATGCCTGGATAGAAGTTATAAAGGGTAATGATTTTGGAGAGGTTTCTACAAAATATTCAGCTGAAGTACGTCTAAAAAATCAGAAAGGTGATATTGGATGGTTAAGATGGAGATACGATGCTAATCCTATGCTAAAAAAGGCATTCAGGATGAAGGAAGGTGAAATCTCTTTCCCCTTCAAGGTATGCCCCTGGTGGAACATTCAAGATTACAAAAGTAACGAAGGGTGGCTTATAATCAAAGTTTTAGAAATAAAGGACAGAGAACTTCAGGATTTTATCAATATGGAGAGTGGTTTAAAGAGTCAGATAAAAAGAATAAAATCAGATAAAATTGCCAATGACCATATAAATTATCTCAAATGGATTCTTGATATAGATATTGACATTGAAGGGTTAAGGTTATTATCTTCTAGAGTCCCAATTCCATCTGAGAGAGCAAGAGGGGGACTAAGACCCGAATTCAGATTAGAAGATATGGATGTGGTTCTGGGCAGGACTAATCTTGGCTTATATACAGTGCGGGATTTCTCTCGGGATATTAAAACAATCAGACGTTTACCACAGTTACGAAATAGAGAAGAAGCAAAGAATTTCACTGAATGGAGGATTGTATTTCATTTTTTGGTGTTGGAAGCAAAGAGACTCGGTATTCATAGATTACCAGAAATATCCGAGAATTTCATGAAAGAGTTATCAAGAATGGCAGTTCGCCGATGGAAAGCTTATGAAATAGAACCACTCACACATGCAACAGATGAGGATAGATTGAATTACTATGAAGTGAATAAAGAAAAATACAGAATGCTGGAAAAAAGAAAGGTTTATTTAATTGAAGTAGAAACAAAAGAAGATATAGATGAAATTAAAAGAGAGCTCCAAAGAGGTAAGGATTTTGAAAAACTTGCCACCGAGAAATCTATAGGAGAGGGGCAGAATAAAGGTGGTCTAATTGGATTTATTAATAAGGATGAGAGAGGAGTAATTGGAGAAGAAGCTTCTAAACTTAACGTTGGTAAGGTTTCAGAACCGTTTAAAAAGGATGACAGATGGGCTATTATTAAGATAACTGATATTAAAGAGTCTTATATCCCTCTGTATTCAGAGATTAGTTATCGATTAAATAGGGATTATGAAAGGGATAAAAGAAGGGAGATAGAGGATAAGATATTTGAAGAAAATAAGGAGAAGTTTGGTGTTGAGATTTTAATATCTGGAGAATTTGAAGAAGAATTCGAAGCTCTTGATGTTGGACCGGATAAAAAGATAGAAAGGATTAACTGAAAAAAGGAGGCGAAGTGTTTTTTAAGCGAAATACAATATTAATTCTTCTTATGTTAATCGGAATGATAATGTTCTCAAGCTGTAAGAAAGAAGAGGAGGGGAAAATAGTTGCAAGGGTAGGTAAAACCACTCTTACTGTCGAGGAATTACTCAGTCAGATACCTCCACAACTACTTGTGAATGCTTCCCCAGAGACACGTAGGAGTCTTTTAGATACATGGGTCTCAAACGAGCTCATATATCAGGATGCTTTAAGGAAAGAAGTAGACAAGAAACCCGAGGTTGCACAACAGCTGGAATTTACAAAGAAACAAATAGTCATTCAAGCTGCTATGCAGGATTTAATAATAAGCGCTCGTTTTATTCCAGAATCTGAAGCAAGAGCTTATTTCAGAGAACACGAAGAAGAGTATAATACAACTATTGAAGTATCCCATATTTCACTAAATTCTATGGGAGAGGGAATGGACATCTTAGAAAAGTTGAAAGGGGGAAAGAATTTTGCTTCTCTTGCGAGGAAGTATTCAACAGATTCTGCTACTGCAAAAAAAGACGGGTATTTTGGGTCCTTTCGTAAAGGTGACCTTATTAGATTGCCAGTATTTGAGGAACATGCCTTTTCGTTGGAGAAACCAGGGGATATAACATCTGTAGTTCAAACAGAGTTTGGATTCGATATAATAAGACTTATATCACATAAGAAGAGTCGAGAAAAGATTGAATACGAAGATATTGCTGAATCTATTATGCAATTCCTAAGTCAGGAGAAATTAGAGAAAATATCTAGTGCATTTATTGATTCTTTGAGAAATTTATATAAATTTGAAATTCATCAAGAAGTATTAGAGAGAGAATTAGGCATTTATTCTCCAATTTCTCCTTCATTACCATCTGATACTAGATAACAAATGCTTATATTATTATTGCTTTTAAGTTTTGATGAGCTACTGGCTGTAGTCGAAAAGAGATGTGTTACAGAGCAGGAATTAATATACCTTTCCCGTCTCTACCCAACAATGGGTGATGAGGAACTCCTTGAGAAAATGATAATGGGAAGAGTAATTTTGAATGTTGCAAGAGAAGAGACTCTATTGGTGAGCGATGAAGATGTGAATAATGAAAAGATTCGCCTGTTTCAGGGAATGCCCGCTCTAAAGGTAATGCTTTCACATCCATATATAGATTCTCTATATAATGAAGAACTGCGCATACAGCTTTATATGAAAAGACTAATTCAAAGCAAGTTTCAGGGCAGAATTAATATATCGCCAAAAAGTGTAAGGAATTTTTATGAAACTCACATGGATTCTTTTACTTATCCATCCACGGTTACTCTCGAAAGATTGGATGTTCCTGTGATCCCAGAAGATGAAAATAGGCTCCTCAAATTAGCGGGAAATATAATTTCTGAATACCGGTCAGGCGATGATTTTGCAACACTCGCCAAGATATATTCTGATGATCCTGAGACAAAGTATATTGGTGGGCAGCTTGGTGTAATTAAACCTGAACATATACCACCATACCTTGCTGGAGTTCTTCAGATTCCAGAGGGCGAAGTAGACCTTTTTGAATCTCCCAGGGGATATCATATAGTCCATTTGAAAAAAAGTGATATAAGAGGCGTTGAACTAGAGCATATTTTCCTAGAGTTCAAATTCAAAGAGGAAGAGATAAGTAATGCACTGAAACGGGCAGATGAGGTGAAGAAAAGATGGGAAAGCGGTGATTCAACCCTCAATGCAAGTATTGTTCCTATGGGAATAGTTCCGGTGAAAGCACTTGGATATCCCCTATCTACAGTTATTGATACACTGGATGAAGGGAAAATAAGCAGTCCAATTCTTGATGGCGGAAGTTTTCATCTCCTTCGAATAGCCCAGAAGACAGAGCAAAAGATTCCACCTTTTTCTGAAGTGAAAGAAAATATACGTAATTTATTATATCAGAGAATGGTAAATGAAGCTTTTCTTAATTGGTATGAAGACATCAAAAAAAGAGTATATTTAAAGAGGTTATGAGGTTAGACCTCTTTCTTAAAAAGGTTAGGTTAATCAAGAGAAGAACGATTGCAAAGGAACTTATAGAACGGGGAGTAATAACTGTCAAAGGAGAGAAGACAAGACCATCAAAAAGTGTGTGTCCAGGAATGAAAATAAAATTAGGGGATATCACATACGAAATAACTGCAATTCCTGATAAAGAAATAATAAAAAATAAAAATGAGGGGGACAAATATTATAAGGTCGTAGAGGGATGATTGGGGTTACTCTGGGTGATCCGGGTGGTATTGGGATAGAGGTAGTACTAAAGACAATTTCATTTCTTGATATAAGAATAATTCTATTCGGTAATAAAAATGCTCTTAATTACTACTGTAGAACATTAAATCTAACTCTCCCAAAGCGGATTGAAATTGTTGATATTGAAGGAGAGTTTTTTGTAGGTAACCTTTGTAAGGAAAATGGAGATATTGCATACCGTTCAATTATGGGAGCAATAAAAGCATGTAAAGAAGGTGTATGTGACGCGTTGGTTACTGCACCAATTAGCAAAAAAGCTTTAAGTCTTGCAGGTTATGATTATCCTGGTCATACAGAGTTACTTGCAGAAGAATGTTCAATTGAAAAATACGCTATGATGATGGTTGGTACGGAAATGAAAGTGATATTTATAACCACTCATATTCCTATAAAAAATGTATCTTCTTCTCTATCAAAGGAGCTTATTATAGAAAAGGTTGAACTTGCAAAATTAAGTCTTGAACATTACTGGAAAATTTCTAATCCAAGTTTTGGGGTACTTGCCTTGAATCCTCATAGAGGAGATTCAGGTCTATTTGGTACTGAAGAGAAGGAAATAATTGAGCCTGCAATAGAGCAGCTTAAAAGTAGAGGATATGTCGTTGAGGGACCATTTTCTCCTGATACATACTGGATCATGCAGAAAAAAGACTGCACTGTAGCACTTTACCATGATCAGGGAATGATACCCTTTAAAATGAAGAATATGGGAAGTGGAGTAAATGTTACCCTTGGGCTCCCTTTTCCAAGAACCTCTCCAGATCATGGAACTGCATTTGATATTGCAGGAAAGGGACTTGCAAGTTATGGTAGTATGATGAAGGCAATAGAGATGGCGAATTACATGTCCAGGGTTTGAAATGATTATTCTACTACTATCTTACCTTAATCTTTCCAGTATTCCTTACAACGAATATTATATAGGAGACCTTTCCAAGTTTCATAACCAGATTGGAGAGGTAATAGTGGATGACTATTATTATAAAAATCAATATCTTTATTCGGGTAGATTTGTTGTTTTTGAAAAATGGAATAGGGAATTTTTTATTAAAGATTTTGGAATTTCACTTAGAAAAGTTGTTAGTGAGGCTTTAAGTAAAAAGGTTAGTAGAAAGAGTGGAATTATACCTGATATTGATTTGGATCTTAAACTTCCAAGAGGTCTTAGCTATTTTATTGGGGAAGGGGGACATATTTCAGTAGACGGTTCTCAGTCAATTTCGTTGGATATAAGCAGGAATCAAAGTTCATCCACCCTTTATAGACAAACTTCAGCATTCCCTCAAATAAAATTAGAACAACGATTGCGCGCTAATATCCATGGTACGGTTGGGGAGAAGATTCACATAAGGATAAATCATGATTCAGAAGCCAGAGAAAAGGATAATAAGTTGAAAATCTGGTACGAAGGCGATGAGGACGATATCTTGCAAACTATTGATGCGGGTGATCTTAAAGAACTTGGAGGTAAAAGAAATCAAAGCGTCTTTGGTATTCAAACAGCAGGCAAGGTTGGTTCTACATCTTTCAGTCTTTTAGCCGGTAAAATAGAGAGTAATACGACAAGCAAAACTGAAAGTTTTTCATTCTCGAGTGATTCTGTTAACCTTAATGAAAGAGACTTTGTTAAAGATGAGTACTATTATACAGGACTAACAGCTCAGGATTCCCTTATTTCCCTAATTCTATTCATAGAGGCGATAGGCACAGTGGAGGGAACTCCTGCATATCTTATAGATATTAATGAAAATCCCTTAGGAGAAATTTCAAAGTTTAAAGAACTTGAGTATGGAAAAGATAAAGATTATGAACTAAGATTTTTACAGAGTACTGGTGGAGGACTTTTTCCTTATCTCCGTATTAGACCAAAATATTATAGTTTAATCAACAAGAGACTAGGTATGTGGTATATCTATTATGACGGAGCCCGGGGCAGGATTGATACGCTTGGAAATATCACAGGCGATACTCTTACACTTGCCTTACTTCGTACACGTAATCCAGACCCAAGTGACCCAAGCTGGGAGCTCATGATGAGTAATATATATCGGTTTGGAACAGTGAGCCCTCTTTCTGTTGATGTAACCATACTTAAAGTGATACCTGGGGGAGATGATATAGAGATAGACCCAGTGAGTGGTAAGGAGTATGTTGAGCTACTTGGTATTGATGTAAATCCTGTTGATGGCAGAATAGATCCAACGCAAATTATCTGGAGCGATGGTAGTATAATATTCCCGGATGTAAAGCCATTTCTGAATCCTGCTTTAGGTGCAGATACTGTTCCATCCATTTATAGAAAGAAGACTCTTCTTTCAGATGAGGGAAGGAATTATAGGATAGTAATTACTGCTGCTTCATCCAAGAGAGAATTTAGTATTGGATATGGAGATATAGTTGATTCATCAGAGGTCATAGTTGTTGATGGGATTGACTCCTTGCGGCGAGGTGTTGATTACAAGATAGATTATAATACAGGAAGAGTTATATTTACGGAGAGTGCAAATATCGGACCAGACTCGAAAATAAGTTATACTTATGATACAGAACCTCTATTTTCATTTACATCAAGATATATAGCTAAGAGTAATATAAGGATGCATCCTTTTGAAGGTGGCGATTTTAATCTTGATCTACAATTTCGATCGAGTTCTAATCCTGAACCCCATCCGAGGGTAGGAGTGGAACCTTCTCATATTACGCTTGGGAAGGTTACTTTTTCTGCAGATAGAGAACTTGCAATGTTTAGTAATTTGCCTTTTGTTAAGCCTGAAAGTAAATCAAGGATAAGAATCAATGGTTCTTATGGTTTCTCCTTACCAAATCCAGCTACAAATGGGAAAAGCTATCTTGACGATATGGAATCAATAAAGCTTTCAAGAGGTCTTGAATTATCCGCAGTATTATGGAATTATTGTAGCCAGCCTGATAGTTTAATTCAATTTGATGAGTTGGGGAAGATTGATTGGTTCAATTCCCGTATTCCAAGGAGATACATATATCCTGAACTTCCTTCAGAACTCCGAAGTCAATATACTGGAACAATGGTTCTATATTTTAGACCTGATTCATCTATTCCTAATATTTATAACAGTTGGGCTGGTATTATGAAATCGTTCCCTTATTC
>SOIB01000039.1 GCA_004377355.1 Candidatus Stahliibacteriota bacterium
AGAGTGCTATGACACAATATAGCTTCAGCACAACTATGAATATTAATAGGAAATAATGCTTTCGGAGTCATCTTTGGAATCCCTTCGTTTGTGAACATTCTTCCACAATAGAACTTATAATACCTTTTAAGTGAATTATAGACTTTCTTATCGTTAGTAGATTTCCAAATTGAATATAGACAACGTATTGCAAAACCACTATGATAATGGTCTATTAAGCATTTTCCCCCCTGGTCTCTACCCCAATAACAAAATGATCCATTTTCATTCTGTTCACTCAATGTGTAGGTTATAGCTTTGTATGCAGTTTCAATATAACTTTTCTTTTGTAATTGATTTCCAATTTTTATTAGAAAATCAGCAACAAACAGATTAGAATTGTGAATATGAAAGTTATCCAGTGGTGTCTTACTAAAGCAAATTTTGTCCTCACCAAGACTATCTATATTGAGATTGTTTAAGAAGAACTCACATATACTCTGACAATAACTAAGGTAAATACTTTGACCTGTCATCCTGTAAAAACGCCATAAGGCATCGCCTACTATAGCTGTTATTACGGATGAAGGTGTATCCCTAGGGATAAATATCCGGGATTGCCAGCCAAATGGGTGTCCCCAGCATAGACCCATATAACCGCGAGAAGGGTTTTCCTCCAGCCATTTAAGAGTTTCTTGAGATTTGTAAAGATAATTATCTTTGTTTGTAATTTTATAAAGAATTTGATAAGCCGCAGTGAATAGACCCATTGCTTTAGCGTTTACCTCTCTCGGAATATGAAGAACCCGTCGAGTTAACATTGGAAAAAAAGACTCTGTCAGCAGGATAGCTCGACCCAAAGTTTTTTTGGTAAATGTTGATTTTGATGTAGTAAATAGGGGATGTTGTTTAAAGTCATAGGGATCATAGCCAGCCCATCCATTTTGGGTTATCCAATTATCTAATTGGGCTATACTTCTTTCCACTAATGAAATCTGTTTAGATAGTGCATTTTCCATCTTATAAATATCCTAAATCCTCAAGAAATCTATGAATCTTCTGGTCCGAAAGTAAAGCTTGATTTTTAGACTTTATCTCATTTTTTACGTTAACTAAATGAATCTTTCGCCTGGCTAACTCACTATTTGGTGTAAAAATCTCTTTTAAGACTTTTCCATCTGTATCATCCAGAATAGGGATGTTTAGAATATGTAGAACAGTTGGTGTAATGTCAGTAATTTCAGATTGTCCAATCCAATGTCCTTGTTTTATGTAAGGACCTTTTGCAATAAAAATTCCCTCAAGTCTATGTGTTCCACTATAGTTCTTACCCAAGGATTCAGTTTTAAATGGTTCACCTTCACAAATAGAAGTTTGAGAAATGCATCTAAAGTTATTAATTACATAAATTAGATCTGGAGCTTCTTCGAGATATCTTCCCTTATAGAGGTCCTCCCGTTTAAAAACCTTGATCTCTAAACTGGGGATTTCATCATTTAGTGATTGTAATTCCAGAATGAGCTTATTTCTTAAGTTATCATAATCACATTGGTCTACCGATCCTTTTCCCTCACGGCCTTTTAGATTTAAATAGACGGTTCCAAACACGGATGTATGGGGTGGAGTGTAAGCCTGCGTTTGGCTCCAATCAATATGTGGTAATATTTTCTGGAATGGAATTTCTTCAGTGAGATATCGTTTTATAATCTTTTGTGTGAAGTACCTCAGAACTTCTGGAAATTCAAAAAACTTTAACATCTCTCTTAGCTTACATTTGAGGGAATTTTTTGATGATTTAGACCATTCTTTCTTTTCTTTCAGTTTAAGATATCCATGATTTAAAAGCCATTTATTTATGTAAAACATCTCCGCTTGTGGTCCAAATCCATGATCGGACATAACGATTACCGTTGTGCTTTCATCGACAGAGCTTAAAAGCTCTCCAACTGCACCATCAAGATGCTTCCAATAGTTTTGCAGTAATTTTCTATAATGCTTGCCTTTGGAGTCAGTTGGAGGATTATTAGGATCCATGTATTTCCACATATGATGTTGTATTCGATCCGTACTTGTGAAAACAAAAATGAATAGTTCTGGATTATATTTCTCTTTTAGATAGTGATAGATTTTAACTCTTTGATCAATTATTTCATTCGCAGCTTCCAAAAAATCCCTGCAACTTTTATAATTCTTGAATCTTATATCTACTCTATGCCCACCAGTTAACTCATCAAGCTCTGACTTTAATTTAAGTGGGTACGTGTAATCCTGCACATCATCTAGCAAAGGAAATCCAGCCACCATAAAACCTTTGATTTTATCAGGTGGGTAGGTTGTAGGTAGATTATATATACCTATCTTAAAATCGCTATAAAATTCAATAATATCCCAAAGCCTCAAACCTTGAATCTTTGCAATATGAATTAACCTGGTTTGATAACTTTGCGGGTCATACCGCATAAAATCATACACTCCTGTCTGCCCTGGGTTTTTCCCTGTCTTAAAAGCGTGCCATGCAGGTCCACTTATAGGGGGCATTGTAGAGAGAAGTTCTCCGCTTGTACCCTCCTCCATAAATTTAGTCAGGTTTGGTAGATAACCAGATTTTGAGAGGGGACGGATAACATTGAATGTAGCTCCATCTATGCCAATAATTAATAACTTAGTGCTAATATTTACCCCCTTTATATACAACTATTTTTCTTGAGGATGTATGTAAACAAGATTACTTCATAAATATTAAAGCAGAGTAAAGAACCTTTCGTCAGATACAGAATTTCATTTTTAAGAAATCCCATTATTGCTTTCAAAAAAGTATATCCCATATTTATTGTTTAATATATGAAGTTCTAATTCTTTTTCAAGTACATTTACACAGCCTATGTAAGTTTAAATGAAAGAGTTTAAAACCTCCCAGAATTGCAAGGTCTTGACATTGAAAAAATTAACCATACTATCCAATATTATGGAAAGAATAGCATTAATAACACCTGGCGGTGATGCGCCTGGTATAAATTCTGCAATAGGAACTATTATTCATCTTACCAGAAATGATAAGATAGAATTAATCGGTATAAACGATGGTTATAAAGGTCTAATAGATGTTGATTTCTGTGAGATGAAGGGTATAACCTATAGTTGGCTTATGGGTGTTAGTGGAACAATTTTGCATTGCGAAAGAATGCACTCTTTTAAGGAAGAAAAAGTATTAAAAAAAGCAAGCAAGATTCTAAAAAACAAAGGAATAGAGGGTCTCATTGTGATTGGTGGGAATGGTTCTTTCAAAGGTGCCCTTGATCTTTTTAAATTTTCCAGAATACCAACTGTTGCAATCCCAGCGACCATTGATAACGACATTTATGGAACTGATGAGACTATAGGTTTTGATACCGCCTGTAACACTGCGCTTGAGGCAATTAACAGGATTAAAGATACTGCTGTCTCCTTTGAACGCATTTTCTTGGTGGAAGTAATGGGAAGAGATAGAGGTTTTATTGCACTTGAAGTAGGTATTGCTTCTGGAGCTGAAGCGGTACTAATTCCAGAAGTTGAACCTCCTCTGGAGGAAATTGCAAAAGGGTTAAAAAGGGCCAGGTTAAGGGGAAATACGAATGCAATAATAGTTGCCGCTGAAGGCGTGTCCAAAAGAAGAGAGATAGCAAAATTCTTTGAGGATAAAACTGGTGCCGAAGTGAGGGTATCTGTTCTGGGATATATCCAAAGAGGAGGTTCACCAACAAGAAGGAGTAGAATGTTGGGAGTTGAATTTGCGAGTTACGCCTATGAGATATTAAAGGAATCCCCGACGAGACCAAAGATGGTAGGGCTTCAAAGTGGTGAAATTGTTACAATGGATTTAGAAAAGAGTATACAAGGATATAAGGAGATAGACATCGAGAAATATAAACTACACCGAAAATTATCTAATATCTATTAATTAGTCTATAGTCCATAGTCTTCAGTCATCAGTCGAAAACATCTAACAGCTAAAAGCTATCAGCCAACAGCTGATAAATGGGCTCAATGGATAGTTAGTCTAGAGTTGTGAGTAAAAACAGTAAACAGCTAGCACCTGTAAATAGGAAATAAATAATGTAATCTCTTGAATATCAGTTTTAAGCTGAGAGCTGTAAGTTGAAAGCTGATAGCCATGTTGTGGTTTTTACGTCTCTGCGAGGGATCTTCCTTAAAGACTGAATATCTTTTGCATCTCAAAGTAAACCCTGCTTGCTTCCTCTAATTTACCTGAGCGTTGATATTCTCTAATTAGCATTTCATACAGTGTTCTTTCTTTTAGATTTAATTCAATAGCTTTTTCAAGAAGAATAGCTGGATTCCTTACTCCTGTATTTCTTTTATTTCTCATCAAGAATTTATATGTCTCAAGTGGAATTTTCCAATCCAGGGGGTCGTTCTCCATTGCTCTCTCGTAAAAGTAGAAAGCATAGAATAAATGGTGTAAGTATTGCGTATTCAAAAAAAATTGTTCCTGAACAGTTGCAAGAGCAAGGCTATTCCGGGGTATTGGCCATAGAGCTTCTGCTATTGAAAACACAATAGAAGCCTTTTCAAAATCTTTCCTTTGGAATGCTATCTCACCTCGATTTACTAAATAATTAGAAAACAATGGCAAAAGGTAAAGTATTGCGAGTAAAGGGATAAGTTTTATTACATTTCGTGATAGCACAATTTTATATTTCTTCTCTTCTCTGTTAGATGCATAAAGGATGCTCAAAAATATTAGGAAATTTGTTGGGAGGTAAACTGTGTTGTCAAAGAGTGAATGGATTAAAATTAGACCAATTAAAGTTCGTTCCATAATATTCAATTTCCTAAAATTCAGAAGAAAGACATAAAATATGAGGATATATGCAAACAGTAAAATTACTCCTCCATCAGCAAAATACTGCAAGAATTGATTATGAGCAATTTTAGCCGCCCTTTCATATTTTCCTTTAACTGGGAAATTATATTTTAATGAGACTTTTTCATAATTTCGGAGGCCCCATCCCACAATTGGTCTATCCATAGCAGTCAAGGTAGCCTGTTTCCAAAGATACGGTCTCTGTAATGAATAAATATCAACCTGACCCTTAATACGTCTTCCAACAGGATTTGGAATTATAAGTATAATAGATATCAGAATGGGAATAACAGCCCATAGAATCTTCCTTTTTATAAGAAAAAACGGAAGTATAAGTATGAAAACGAATACGATTCTTGAACCAGTAAGAAGAGCTGCCACCAAGAAGAGAACCATTAAAGCATATTTTAACACTTTTTTATTTAAATTAAAACTGTATAAAAAGCCAAGAAAAAGAGGAATTACAATATAACTCGCATAGTTATAGGTGCCATTAACTCGACCTCCTCTAACTTCTGTATAACATACAACTAATTCTATTAAACTGAAAATGAAAAGAACGAACAAAAATTTATTTTTCTCTGGCTTTAAGATGATTAACGATAAAAAGAAAAGGAAATAGGAAAAATATTCAATAAAACCTATAAAAGAGGAGATTAAAGCAGGAGAGAAAATTGTGATTATGAAAGAACTAACTACAAAAATGGCAATTGGTATAAAGAATATATTCCTCTCAATAATAACTTTTTCTTCCTTTATGAAACTATAGAACACGAGAAATACCAGATAAAGACCTAATAGATAACTTGCTAATGCAGGCTCCCCTCCCCTGTATACCCCGGTTGCGATTACTGGGAAGGAGCAGAGAAAAACAGGAATCCACTCCTTATTTTTTTGTATACCTTTTGTAAATTCTTTTAAAAAACTAACTCTAAGATTCTCTTTGTAACTATTTTCCATGAAAACTGTTCCTCTGACAACTTTCTTCCCCTTTTACCCATTCTTTCTCTTAGCTTTTCGTCTTTGGAAAGCAATAATATTGCAGAAGCTAATGAATTTGGATCTTCTGGTGGAATTAAAATTCCAATACCTTCTTCTTCTATCATTTCTAAGCCCCTTATCCTTGAACTAACAATTGGAACACCACATGCAGCGTAATCTCTAATTTTTAAAGGAGATAATCCGATTTCATCATTTCGTCTTTTTATAAATGGTGCGACACCAATATCGAATGCATTGATATAATTATTAATTTTTTTATATGAAACCTGGCCAGTTAAAATTATATCTTCTTTTTTATAGGGAGATATTTCCTTTTTTATTTTCGACATCTCTGGACCGTCACCTACAAATAAGAATCTTATCTTTTTATTCTCTTTTAAAATAAAGGGGATTGCTAAAGTTAGATATGATAATCCCTGCCAAATAGCAAAATTACCAATGAAGCCAACATAGAAATAGTTTGGATTTACACCGATTAATTTCTTTGCCTCTTCCTTGTTCATTGGCATTAAAAAATCTACTTCTGTTCCATTTCCAATAACTTCTATCTTCTCTCTAACCACTCTATAATTTAGTAGTTTATCTTTTATTCCCTCAGATACAACTCTAATATAATCAGTAAATCTTGCTGCCATAACTTGCAGGAATTTAATAATTAAAACCTTAAATTGGCTTTCTCCCTGAATCGCCCTCTGATCTCCGACCCAATCATTAAATTCAATAATAACTTTGAACGTAAAAGGGAGTGCTTTAAACCCCATTATTATGAATAAATAAAGTGAAACTGGAGGAGAAAAGCGAAAGTAAACTATCTGGGGTTTAAATCTAAGAAATTCCCAAATGATAAACGGAATGACTAAAATGTACTTTATAGCTCTTATTAGAACATTCCCAAATAGAGGATTGGGTGAAAACCGTATAGTAATATTCTTACCTATAGATTCAAATTCTTTTTCTTTGGGTGTATATAAAATACAACTAACATTTAATCCATGTTCTCGAAATGCTCTTGCAAGATTTGAAAAATGAACCTTAGGTGCGTCATCCTTTGAAAGATCTACATGACCTATCATAAGTATTCGTTTTTCCATCATCATAACAATTGTCTAATATATTTTGTATAGCGCTCTTCCATGTTCTGAAAATCCTATTTTTTCAAAAGCTGTAAAAGCAGAGTTTTCAACAATAAACTCTGCAAATTCATCATTATCAAAGTTCATGTACGCTCCTCTCATCTGAGGTTCATCAGGGTTATGAGGTTCGAAAAATAGCTCTTTACCTTTTAAAGTTTTAAGAAATTCAATAAATTTTTTGTATATTTCTTCTTCTTTAATAAAATGATGGAATATAGAGAGAGCCAGAATTACATCATATTCTTTTGGCATATCCGCTGGCAAATTAAATATTGATTTTGGAATAATTTTAAATCTATTATTTTCGATTTCCTTAAGTTTCTCAAGAAAATAAAGGTTGAGCTTACTCTTTTCCACACAATAGCAATCAAATCTTTCATCTTCAAATTTATGGCAGAAATATCCCCAGTGACACCCAATATCAAGTAATTTTCCTCCCTTAACAGTTAGGTTATTCTTAATTAGATCAAACCTCTTATCGGTATAATGTGATGGAATATTTAATAAATCTGGGTGAAATAATTTTGTATAGACTTTATTATCGAATTTCTTTGAATATTCAAATATCTCATTCTTAAATGCAATCCATTCCTTATGCCTTACTGTGACTTTTACAGGAATTTCCTTGACTCCCAATAACTTGGCAAATGTAAGGCGATGCCTGCCATTATTAAATAGTAATTCTCCATTTCTTCCAATATTTACTGTGACTTCATTTTCGTTCCATCCCTTTTTATAACCGTACTCTTTCATATCTTTAAACAATGCATCTAATTTTGCGCAGCGTTCATCTAATTCTTCTTTATTTCTGCATGCCCATTTAACTTCACCTTTTTTTATTTGTGCAAATACTCTGTTGTAGTACTCAGTTTCTTCCCAATCAAGGTTATTTTCAATCCTTCTCTTGAATGATTTAAAGAAATCAATTTCATCGAATCGTATTACTTTCTTATCCCAATTTCCTCCAAACACCCTCCCTTTATATTGATAGATATCAAATCCCTCCTTTACAGCATATACAATCCTGTCGGGGTCTATATATATTGTCTCATCTTTAGAGTAAGGGTCAATGTAGTATTTACCGGGTATTAACTTTGTTTTTGAGCGCCAGTAGAATCTCCATATTTTATATAATGCAACTTTCAACCATTTTGGCATTAAGTGAACTATTTTAGATTTAGCATATTTTATAATATTCATAATCTTACTCTTTTTAAGATAGAATCATTCTGACAATTCTGTGGAGTTTTTTCATTTCTCTTTCTGAATTCAAAAATTTTGCAGCTTCAAGGGAGCCCTTTTTCTTTTCCATAATTTGCTTTGGTGTAAGGGAATTTATTAATTTGGCAATTTCCTTTACATTGAAAGAATTAGAAAAAACCCCACAATTAAATTTTTCTATTATATTTTTCATTTCAGGAGATGGACCAATTACTAAAGCTAAACCAGCCATAATAGATTCAAAGAATTTGTTTGGGAGTGCATGCTTGAGTTTGAATGAAGTTGGTCTAAGTATAATCAGTCCGATATCGTAATCAGAGATTGTGGAAATAATCTCATTAAATGAAACTGGCTCCCTGAAAGCCACCTTGCTTGGACACAACTTGTTACTCAGTTTTTTTAGATAATTATAATATCTGGTATCATTTGCAACAAGCATTAGTGTTAGGTGGAACCTTTTCTCAAGAAAGCTCATTAGATGAATCATATCTTCTAAATTTCTGCTTGGATGAGCTATACCATGATGGATCATGCGTATATTATCCTGCTTGACTTCTTTAAAATTAACTCTTTCATATTCCGGGGCATTGAAAATTACTTCCGGACTAATTCCATAGAATTTATTGTATTCATTTGCAATACCAAGAGACACTGTTGTCATGTATGAAGCATGCGGGAGATATTTATTGCAGAGGAATGCATTATGAGGATTTATAAATAATCGATGAAACCAGTGATCTTCAATACGTCTTGGTTCATATTCGTGAGCATCAAATAAAATTTTTGCACCATCTCTCCTTGCAATTCTTTCTGCAACAATCAAGGCACCCAATCCATTTGCTATGACAAGGTCAAAATTTTTATCAGATATGATTTTAAGAATAGTATTTAGAGGATATTTAATTTCAATATATTTGGTATATAAGCCTTGAAAAAATCTGGCTATTAAAAATGTTAGACGACTTCTAATCTTTGTTATAATTGACCTCTTTGTAGGAATTATAAATTCATCTACCCCCTTTACTCCACTCTTTTTTAACCCTAATGTTGTAACATCATAGATGTCTTTGAGTAAATCAATCTGCCTTCTTACTCTTGGGTCACCCTGGAGATTACTAAATGAGATAATACATATTCTAAAACTCTTCATGCCCTATAAACTCATAAATTCCCTTATTGATTCACAGGTGTAATCAATCTCATCCAGTGTTAATTCCGGAAAGATAGGTAATGATAAAACCATATTGGCTGCCTCTTCAGAAACAGGGAAGTCTCCTCTTTTGTACCCAAGATTACTGAAGCATTCCTGAAGGTGCAAAGGTAATGGATAATAAACCTTTGTTCCAATATTCTTTTCTTTCAAGAATTTTTGCAGACTATCTCTCTTGCCATTTTTAATGCGAATTGTATACTGATGATAAATGTGTTTTCTATTGTCACATTCTGTAGGGGTTTCAATTCCCGTTATATTCTTTAGGCGTTCAGAATAAGACACTGCGTTTTTATCCCTTTTATTATTCCAATCATCCAGATGAGGTAGTTTAGCCAGGAGCACGGCAGCCTGTATGGTATCCAGTCTGCTGTTAAATCCAATCATTGAATGATAATACCCCATACCTCCACCATGAACCCTTAATTTCCTTAGTTTTTCCTCTAGCATCTTATCTTTTGTGGTTATTATTCCACCATCCCCAAATCCTCCGAGATTCTTTGTAGGGAAGAAGGAGAAACAACCAAGGTTGCCAATAGAACCAGCCCTTTTCCTCTTATATTCTGAGCCAATAGCTTGAGCAGCATCCTCTACCACTGCTATGCTATATTCCCGTGCAATATCCATAATAGCATCCATATTAGCAATTTGGCCATATAGATGAACAGGGATGATAGCTTTTATTCTCGAGTTATCAATACTGAATCTTTGGTGATGGAAAGATTTACCATCCAATAGCTCCTGGAATCTTTCCGGCTCGATATTATATGTATCTTTTCTTATATCAATAAAAACTGGAGTGGCTCCTACATTATGGATTACACCAGCTGTCGAAAAAAATGTAAAAGGAGTGGTTACAACAAAATCACCATTTCCAATTTCTAATGCTCTAAGAGAAAGTAGTAAAGCATCGGTACCAGATGCTACACCAATAGCGTATTCTGTACCACAGTACTCGGCAATTTTTCTCTCCAGCTCATCAACTTCTTTACCAAGAATAAAAGATTGAGAACATAAGACATTATTTAGATTAAAATTAATATCTTCCTTTATAGATTTATACTGACGGGTTAAATCAAGCAATGGAACTTTCAATTTTAACTCCTTTCTTTATACTCATTTTTATACCATTCAACGAAAGTTCTTACTCCTTTTTCTATTGAAACTTCAGGCTCATATCCTAATAGCTTTCTGGCTTTTGTTATATCTGAAAATGTTATTGGAACATCACCTACTTGATTATCAAGATGTTCAATTTTAATTTCCTTTCCCGTTGCTCTTCCTATTAGTTCTATCAGTTCTTTTAATTGTATTGTTTTTCCACTTCCAATATTGAATATTTCAAAATCCATTGGGTTTTTAAGAGAAGACATAAAACCATCAATACAATCACTTACATATGTATAATCTCTTTTTGATGTCCCGTCTCCAAACATAGTTATGTGTTTGTCTTTTAATGCGAGACCTGTAAACTTACGAATAGCCATATCTGGTCGTTGTCTTGGTCCATAAATAGTGAACAATCGGAGTATTGTTATAGGAATGTTATAAAGATGATTATAGGTCATGCAAAACAACTCTGCAGACTTCTTTGCTGCAGCATAAGGTGATATCTGAAGTTGTATTGGATCATCTTCTCTAAAAGGAACCTTTTTATTTATCCCATATACTGAAGATGAAGATGCAAAAATAAATTGTTTAATTTCATACATTTGAGCCATATCAAGTAAGTTTAATGTTCCTTTCACATCTACGTCTACATATAAATCAGGAGAAACAATTGAAGCACGGACACCTGCCATGGCAGCAAGATGTACAATGGTCGATGGTCCAGAGTCCAAAGTCCTTAGTCCTTCTCCTTTAAATATATGATGCAAGAGTTTAGTATCTAGGATGTCACCTCGAATTAGTTCAAAATTTGGATTATCTAGAACATTTGAGATATTTTTTTCTTTTAATTTAGTGTCGTAATAATCATTGAAATTATCAAGGCAAATTACCTTATATCCTTCCTTTAGTAAACGCTCAACTAAATGAGAACCTATAAAACCAGCGCCTCCGGTTACTAATATAATTTCCTTACTTATATTTATCCCTTCTTTTAACTCGTTTTTTTTCATTTTAAATCAATCTATAATAATTAACTTTCTATGTCAAGGGAAATTTAGAAGGGTGGATGGGTTTATGAGTATATGAGTAGATGAGTGAATGAGATGATGAGTGAATTGACTGAAGACCGAAGGCTGGTGACGGGAGTATAACTTTTAATTTTTATCATTTTTCCATAGTTTTTCAATTTCACTAACTGTTCTATCAAGAGAAAAATTTTCTTTTACTCTCAAAGAAGCCTCATTTCCAAATTTAATTCTTTTCTCATTGTTCAGCAGTAATTCTTTTATCTTTAGGCTTAACTGGTCTGCTCTTCGAGGTTCAACAATAAATCCAGTTTTTCCATCCACTACGACCTCTGGCATTCCACCTACCCGTGTGACAACAACTGGAAGCCCAGATGCCATAGCTTCCAGAAGAGAAACAGGAAGCCCTTCATATAGAGAAGATAGGACAAATACATCCATTATCTGAAGTAATTCTGGAACATCCGCTCTATTACCAAGAAACGTTGCATTAACTTTCATCTTTTTTGACATATCTCTGAGAATCATCTCATCCTTTCCTCCTCCCACTAGAAGTAAGTGAAAATCTATCTCCTTCTGTAGTTGACTTACTGCTTCTAATAAATATTTAATACCTTTTTTTGGTTCATGTAGCCGACTGACAGTTCCAACAACCATTTTATCAACTTCCAGACCCAAATCCCTCAGTTTTTTAGAACGATTCACATTTATCTTGTATTCATTCACATCAATCCCATTCAGTATTGTGACAATATTTTTCTCACTAATGCCCACCCTTTTTATGAGAAACTCTGAGACAGCTTCTGAGCACGCATAGATAACAAGGCTTAAAGGTGCAGTTATCCTATCCAGGAATCTTTGCAAAGGATTCATCCATTCCTGGACATCTCTAACTGATGAAATATTTGGCAATCCAAGAATCCATGACAAAATCCTGGTGGGTAAATAAACTCTGTAAAGAAATGCAATTATAATATCGGGAGGAAATCTCAGTAAATAAAGAAAGTATCTCCATATAACTCTAAAATCGAACCTTCCTTTCCCAAAAAGAGATATACATTCAATATCCATTTTTATCAGATTTTCTGATACAGCTTCCCAACTTTTGAAGGCAAGGACTCTAACTCTATAACCACGTTCCTTTAATTTAGGAGCAATCCGCTGGATCATCCTCTCACTACCACCCAGTGTATATCCTACCATTACAAAGAGGACATCCTTAACGCACCTTTTTAGAACGCTTCCCAATTATCCTCCACCGCATCAGATGTATAGATTCGCCCTTCTTCAAACCATGCTTTAATTGCTTCATTTACCTCAAGAGTTGAGTTTACAATTGAAATATTTGTAGGTAGGGATTCCAGGAATATAGAACCGTACCACTTACGTATCACTCTCTTATCAAGTATGAAGACCATTCCCATATCATGCGTTGAGCGTATCAATCGTCCAAATCCCTGTTTGAATCGGAGCACTGATAATGGAAGCATGTACGAAGAAAATCCCCCCAAATCTTTACTTTCAAAATAAGATGTCTTTGCAGCAATAAAAGGGTCAGAGGGATTAGGGAAGGGAAGTTTTTCTATAACTACTATCTCTAGAGCCTTTCCTGGAATATCTATACCTTGCCAGAAAGAACCTGTTCCAAGAAGAACAGAGTCCTCTTTCTCTTTAAATAATGACAGTAACTTACTTTTTGATTTCCCAGATCTTTGAATCAGAAGTTCTCTTCCTCTTTCTTCAAAATCATTCTTAACCTGTTGATAAACACCTTTTATATGACTGAAGGATGTAAATAACACAAGTGTTCCTTTTTTCTGTGGAAGAATTATATCTTTAATAAATAAACTTACCTCATCGACGAAATTTGATTCTTCAGGAAAAGGAAGATATGTTGGAACTACAGTCAAAGCTTGTTCGCTAAAATTGTATGTGTCAGGAAGAGAAATCTCTTTCAACCGTTCGCCAAACCTTATAAGTCCAAGAATGTACTTTACAAAATCAAACGATTCACCCACTGTAAGCGTAGCGGATGTAAGAACTAAAGAACTAAGATTTGTATAGAGATATTCTTCTATATATGGGCTAATATCAAGTGGTGCTCCTATCAACTCTACAGTGTTTGTGCGGTTTAGATTTAATAATTTATAATAGAAAACTCTATCCTTCTGGTTTTGTTGTATGAGAATTTTTAGATTACTGATAAGTTCTTGTAACCTATCTATAATTCCATCATTATTAGAATCAATGGAACCAATAATTTTAAGAAAATTATAGAGTTTTTCAGAAAGGGTTCTAAGAGGAGTCAAGTCTATCTCGGTGTATAATCCAATTGAATTACCACTTAATTTCACGATTGCTCTACCTACTTTTTCAAATGAAATTCTTGCGATATCTAATAATTCACTTATATCCTTTTTCAATTTTCCTTTTGTTTCTTTTGCAATAGTCTTAAGAAGTACCTCCACCTCTGCTAAACTCACCCTCAAAGCATAGCCCTGTGTTGCGGCTTCTTCAATCTCGTGGGCTTCATCAAATATAACTTTCTCTGCATCGGGATTACCTGTGAAAAAAAGTGAGTGATTCACTAGAATTAAATCTGCATCTTTTATCCGTTTTATGATATTATAATAAAAACAACTGTTGTAGAAGGAGCAAGCATCTTTTCTGCATGATTCGTCTACATTTAATAATCCTGTATTTATATCCCTGAAAATATAAGAAATTTCTGATAGATCTCCTGTTTTTGTAAGAGATTCCCATAGGATTAGAGTGCTTGTGGTAAGAGGATCTATATCATTGGACAAATTTTTTGATTTAAGAATGCATAGATAATTGGACTTTCCTTTACGTAATATTGTATTAACTCCAAAACCTGTTATTTCTTCTGCTTTTGGTATATCTTGGGTGAATAATTGCTGTTGAAGATTCTTTGTATAACTCGATATATGTACTTTTTCTCCAGTACTTCTTGCAAAAAGTATAGCCGGGACAAGGTAGGCAAGTGATTTACCAGTTCCAGCAGATGCTTCTACAATAAGGAATTCATCATTAGTTAGTGATGTTTGAACCAGTTCAGCCATCCTTATCTGTGGAGGTCTATCCTCCAATTCCTCCCGCTTAAAATATTCTGAGATTGATGATAATAATTTTCCATCATCTTTTTCCCGATCTTCACGAAAATTTTGGGGAATTTCAAATGGATATGATTTTCTATTTAATCCTTTTTTTAAAGAATTCTCTAGCGCTGATTTAATCAGTTCAGCTTCATTAAATTTACCCTTCATTGTATCAAGCTGTCTTTTCAGTATTAGAGGATCTATGTTACATATTATTTCATATAGTTTTAAAAATACTCTTCCACTTAATTGTGCATCATCTCCTGCTCTATGGATATTCTCATATGGTATGCCTAAATAATCTGCTACGTATGATAACTTATGGCTACTTGCAAAAGGTAAAAATATTTTTGAAAGTTTAAGGGTATCATAGGAGTAATTAGAAATTGGAAGATACCTTTTTAAAAAATTGGTGTCAAATGATATATTATGTCCGACTAGGGGTTTATCTTTAATGAAATTCTTAATTTCAGATAATAATTCTGTTATAGATGAACTCTTATCCAGTTCCTCCTGGGTTATCCCTGTCAACATTAATATATTATCTGACACACATTTACCAGGATTGACTGTATTTATAAACTCATTTACAACTTTCCCCCCGTCAAATAAAGATAAACCGACCTCAATAATCTCATCGGTTTTAGGATCAAGTCCTGTAGTTTCAAGGTCTAATGCAATAAATAGTTCGTTAGGTTCCATTACAGAGTTTCTTTAACTCAATAACTTCATTAGATTTTAGTCTTCTGTACTTTCCTGATTCAAGATTTCCAAGCTTTAAATTTCCTATTCTGATTCTGATAAGACGTTCTATGGTATAACCAAGACTTCCAAGCATTCTTCTTATCTCTTTGTTTTTTCCTTCTTTTAGAGTGATATATACTGTTTTCCCGGTTCCGAAACAAATTAAACTAGCTCTAAAATATTCCTTTCCTACTTTTATTCCGTTTATAAGAGATTTAATTTCTTTACCTGGCTTTCTTTCTAAAATTACCTTATATTCCTTTTCAATCTCAAAGGAAGGATGTGTCAATTTAAAAACTAGTTCACCATCATTCGTGATAATAAGAAGCCCTTCTGAATCTTCGTCTAATCGACCTATAGGGACAAATCCAGGCAAAGATGAATCAATGAGATTTAGTACAGTCTTCCTTCCATGCTCATCAGAGCATGTAGTAATAACTCCTCTTGGTTTGTTCAATAAAAAATATGTAAATTTTTCTGGAAGATTAATCTCTTTATCACGCAGTGTAATTCGGTCACACTCGGGATTCACTAAAATCCAGGGCTCACTTATCAATTCTCCATTAACCTTAATAAGACCTTGTTTTATAAGGTTAAATGCTTTCCTTCTGGAAGCGATCCCCGCCCTCGCCAAAAAACGCACTATCCTCATCGGTTATCTTCGGAAGATTCTCAAGACTTTTAAGATGAAAAACCTCAATGAATCTATCTGTTGTTCCATATAAGTATGGATGTCCAAAACCTTCTCCTTTCCCTACAATTTTGATAAGCCCTACATCCTGAAGTGTATTTATGACTCCAGTTGAGTCCACACCCCGTATCTGTTCTAATTCTTTCCTGGTTATAGGCTGCCGATATACAATCACGGCAAGAGTTGTTAATGCTGCGTTTGAAAGATATAATTCACGTTTTCCTTTCAAGTTTTTGATTAGTTCAGAAAATTCAAGACAGGTATATATTCTATATCCCTTGTTAACCATTTTTATCGTAAAGGCTCTATTAGTATCATCATATTCATTTTTTAGCATTTTAACTACATTTTCAATCACCTTTGGTGGACAACCTATTATCTCGGCTATTTTTCTTGGACGTAAGGGAGAATCAGCAACGAATAAAATAGCCTCTACTGCCCTCTTTATCTCTTTAATATCTGACATATTTCCTCAATCCTTAATATATAAGTGCTACCAATAAAAATCAACCCAAAAATTATAGAACCTATTATAAGGGAAATAAATGAAATAAAAGTTTGCTCAATATAAATTACTGGTAAAATTGCCAAAGTGGAGCATAATATAAGCTTAAAAAGAAAAATAAATATCTTCTTAAGTATATTAAAATATGGTTTTATTAAAAGACAGAATTGAAATATACCTCCAATTGAAACTGCTAATGCTAAACCTTTCTCCTCCATAATATTCATTAGGATTATCGCGAGAAGGATGTTGATTGTCATAGTTATATAACTAATTCTCATTGGAGTTTTTACATCCCTTCGAGAAAAATATACATTTTGTATCACCTTAGTCCCGGCAATAAAAGGTATTCCAATTACGTAGAAAAGAAGCACAGAAGCGGTTCTAAGGGAATCCATGGTACTAAACGCACCATGTTCATATAAAATACGGATTAATGGTATTCTTAGAGAAAAAAGAAGAAAAGATGAAGGAATACTTAAAAGAAATACCGCTCGAAGAGAACTCAATATTGATGTCTCCTGAGATTCCATCTTTGCAAACTTTCTTGAAAGTTCAGGGAGAGCAACAGTTGCAACTGCCACTCCAAACATTCCAAGAGGTAGTTGCATTATTCTATATGCATAACTAAGATAAGAAATACTACCGGTAGGAAGTAAGGAAGCAAGGAATAAGGTCACTGTTACGTTTATCCTTGTAGCTGCATAAGCTAAAAAAACAGGTCCTATAAGACGAATGGATGTTAAAACTCCAGGGTGACCCCATACCGGTTTAAATAACCTTACACCCTCCCCGGGAAGAAAGAAAGTTAAAAAAAGAAATTGTAAAATGCCCCCTACCAGTACGCCTATTGCTACCCCAATTATTCCAAATTTTTGATACAACAAAAAAGAAAACAATATTACCGATAAATTAAAGAATACTGGATATACGCCTGTTATAAAAAATCGGTCAAAATATGTTAGTACACCCATTATAACAGATGCAAGCGATATAAAAAGCAGAAATGGGAAAATTATCTTTGTCAGGTGTATAGCCAGATTAAACTGAATAGGATTATCTATAAATCCTCTTGCTACGACCGAAATAATCTGGGGCGAAAATAATATACCAAGTGATACAACCACTAATAGAGCTATAATAAGAGGTAATAAGAATGAGCTTAGGTACCTGTTTGCACTCCTCTCCCCTTTTTTGGAACGATATGATGAATATACGGGAAGGAAGGCAGCATTCATTCCTCCTTCCCCAAAAAAATCTCTTAATAGATTGGGTATATTGAAAGCTATACGGAAAGCATCCATAGATGTGGAAGAACCAAATAAATAAGCAAATACGATCTCTCTTCCCATCCCTGAAAGTCTTGACAGTAATGTTCCTAAACTAAAGCCACCAACTTTTTTAAGTCTCATAATTTACTTATAA
>SOIB01000012.1 GCA_004377355.1 Candidatus Stahliibacteriota bacterium
TTGCAGATTATCCCATCTCGATCGAGAAAGACAGCTTTAGTCACAAAATCCTCCTAACCTTCGGCAGACCACCAAATAGCACATACTCTTCAAATAAACGGGAAAAATCGCTTATAAAGAAGCGAGCTTTTTCCCAGTTAGCTGTATTCCAAAAATCTGCTAGTTCTTTTCTGCCTCTGAATTCGAGAAATTCGCCAAAATCGAGCGGATGAATATTAAACAGAATCTTTCTTCCTGCTAACGAGTCTTTAAATTTACTCCTTATAGCAAAAGATGATGAACCACCTACAACCGCTTTAATCTCCTTATGATGGTCCACAAGAAGCTTTAAGAAGTTACTCGGATTTTCCATATATTGAATCTCATCAAGAAAGACAAAACATCTTTCCTTTAAGTTCGCTCCGTTTGCCTCAAGAAAGGCAATAAACTCATCAATACCCCTATTTACTATCTCTAAGAGGCTCATATCCTCAAGGTCAAAGTAAAATACCCTATTTTTTTCTACTCTCTTCACATTGAGAAGCTTATCCATCAACAGCTGCATTATACTGGTCTTACCTACCTGCCTGGCTCCCAGAAGAACAACCAACCTCTCATCTTTTAGAAGTCTGGTGAGAATATTCTCTGTAACTCTTCGTGGCTTTAGTCTCATATCACCTCTCTTTTCGTAAATAATCATTCTACTTTATTGAGGTTATTTTAGTATATTCTTTACAATTTGTCAAGGATCAAGTCTAACCCGCCCTTAGTTTGTTGAGTTTATCAGGTTTAACCCTTTAATCCTTGAGCTATGAACTTTGTTTTGGTTTTGCCATGAGCTATGAGCTATCAGCTATGAGCTAACTTGAGTCATGAGCCATGAATTTTGTAAGGTAAGCTCATTTTCTCCACTCACCACCCAGAGCCCAGCAAAGTAAGGATAACTTACCAGGTAGGTCTTAAAAGGAAATATCTCCCTTGGTTGGTACACTTAGTCTTCCTTGTCTTGCCATTTTTGAAGAAGATCTAATTCTTTACAGAAGCGCTATAGGTGAACTGAAGAAAGATCAAAAATAGGTATTTTGATTTTTTTCTGAGGGGTCTGTTTGTCCCAGATAATCTTTTGTAATCGTTCTACAGCTTCGGGATCAAATAATTTCTCGCCGCACTGCTGACAAACTTTTGCAGGAACATTTTCCACAATAATCCAGTGACCTTCATAGAAAAGAGTATAACTGATTAATTTCTTTTCAACTCTTCCTCCACATAAATCGCACCTCATATTTATCGCCTCCTCTTTTTGAAATCTATCCATTCTTCTACATCAGGTTCGTACACCGTAATAATCTTAATCTTTGGTCTGGTGGGATACGAACACTGAATATGCAAAGGCCTTTCTAAACTAGTTTTTCCATAAATAAGGCAACTTGGGCCAAATTTATCTTCAGGATAATCTTCGATCATCTCACCATTCTCAATCGCCTCTAAAATTTCCTTACGAGTAATATATCTTAAAATACTTTGATCAACAGCATGGAGACTATATTCATAACGATTTTCCCTAAATGCTTTCCTTATCTTCTTAATCATTTTTTAAATATATCTCATTTTACCTAGAGGTCAATCTTTTCACGTCAAGAAAATCAACCATAGGATCCCCCTTCCTTTTTATTTAATACAAGCGGATATTACACGTAACATAGCTTAACTCAAGAGAAAATCAAGTATTGCATATTCTCCTATGTCAACTACTGACAGCTAAAGCAGTCAGCTTGTAGTTACAAAAGCATTACTTAAGGGCTGGTTGACAGACAGCCCAACCTGAGGAGCTTGCCCCTCAGTAGAGTTCTTT
>SOIB01000172.1 GCA_004377355.1 Candidatus Stahliibacteriota bacterium
GTATCCCGCCTGGGGAGTACGGTCGCAAGGCTGAAACTCAAAGGAATTGACGGGGACCCGCACAAGCGGTGGAGGATGTGGTTTAATTCGAGGCAACGCGAAGAACCTTACCTGGGCTTGACATGTAGAAAGTAGGAACCTGAAAGGGTGACAATCGGTAACCAGTCCGGAGTCTACACAGGTGCTGCATGGCTGTCGTCAGCTCGTGCTGTGAGGTGTTGGGTTAAGTCCCGTAACGAGCGCAACCCCTTCCTCTTGTTGCCATCAGGTTATAATAACGCTGGGCACTCGAGAGGGACTGCCCCGGATAACGGGGAGGAAGGTGGGGATGACGTCAAGTCATCATGGCCCTTATGCTCAGGGCTACACACGTCCTACAATGGTTGTTACAGAGGGTTGCAATTCCGCGAGGAGGAGCCAATCCCTAAAAACAGCCTCAGTTCGGATTGCAGGATGAAACTCGCCTGCATGAAGCTGGAATCGCTAGTAATTGCGGATCAGCATGCCGCAGTGAATACGTTCCCGGGTCTTGTACACACCGCCCGTCACGCCATGGGAGTCGGCAGTACCCGAAGCCATCGTCCTAACCTTGTGAAGGTGATGTCTAAGGTAAGGCTGGCAACTGGGGCGAAGTCGTAACAAGGTAGCCGTGCCGGAAGGCGCTGCTGGATCACCTCCTTTCTACGGAGTAAAACTCCAAAAACTTAAAATGAAAGTTCTCACACCATTCAATTACCTTTTTTATAAAATAGATGATAAAAGAGGTAGAAATTTTCTACCTCTTTTTCACTTGTAAAATTTTATGCTGTCTTTTGTACCAGGCTACATATTCGTTTACCGACCAACCGTCTGGCTGACGATACACCATCTCATTTCTTTGCACCCTTTTATGGGGGAGCCATTCAATCCCTTGATTTTTGATTTTATGATGTTATTCTATATTCATGTTTAATGTCAAGGAAGACTTAAAAGAAAGAGCTCTTCTTGTTGGTCTGGTTAGGAAATCAACTGATAAAGAAAAGGAATTACACGAGTTGAATGAATTAGAAGCTCTTGCAAAAACGGCTGGTGCAGTTCCGGTTGAGAAAATTATTCAAATAAGAGATAAAGTGGATCCCGCCTACTTTATAGGAAAGGGAAAGGCAAAAACCCTCTATGATATTGATGTTGAAATAATTCTCTTTAATGAATCTCTCTCTCCATCTCAAATAATTAACCTTGAGGAGTTGACACAGAAAAAAGTACTTGATAGACAGGATATAATTCTTGATATCTTTGCACAACATGCAAGGACAAAATCTGCAAAGATAGAGGTAGAACTTGCTCAATTGAATTATAATTTAACCAGACTAAAAGGTTACGGGCATGAACTTTCAAGACTGGGTGGAGGAATAGGTACCAGGGGACCGGGTGAAAAAAAATTAGAGGTTGATAGAAGGAAAATCAGGAAAAGGATTGATCACCTCAAAAAAGAATTAAAGAAAGTGGAAAGGACGAGAGAAATTCAGAGGAGTCATAGAGATGGAATACTTACTGTTGCAATTCTGGGATACACAAATTCAGGTAAGAGCACGCTTCTTAATGCATTCACCAATGCAAACGCATCTGTAAATGATCAGCTTTTTGTTACACTTGATCCATTGACACGTAAAGGTATTACAAATAAAGAGAATAGATTTCTTCTTATAGATACGGTTGGCTTCATTCGTGGTATTCCAACCCAGATTATGGCTTCGTTTAAATCCACCCTTGAAGAAGCAATTAAAGCAAACATTCGGTTAATAATGGTAGATATATCATCTGAAAAATTTGATGAAGAATTAAAAGAAACTGTGAAAGTCATGGAACAATTGAATATCATAGAGGCTGATAATATCCTTGTATTTAACAAAGTAGACCGTGTTGTTGATTCTACATTTTTAAACCATTTAAAGAGACAAAATCCAGATGCTGTTTTTATTTCAGCAAAGAAAAAAATCGGACTAAACAATTTATTAGATAGAATAGATGATTATAAAAAGCGTTTCAGGAATTAGAGGAATTGTAGGGGATGGGCTGGATCCCTTGGTAGTTTTAGATTTTGCAGCTCATTTTGGCAAGTTTATAAAGGGAAAATCAGTGATGATTGGGAGAGATAGCAGAAGTTCAGGAGAAGCCCTCAAGAATGCTGTCTCTGCAGGGCTTATGGGTGTAGGTGTAGATGTTATTGACATAGGTGTAGTTCCAACCCCGACACTTCTTTATAATGTTAAAACCTCAGATGTTTCTGGTGGAATTGTAATAACCGCATCGCATAATTCTTCCGAATGGAATGCATTAAAATTGGTTTCTGCTAATGGAGAATTCTTGAAAGAGAAGAGAGTCAAGGAATTCTTTAAGCAGGTGGGAAGAGCGATTAAATGGGAAAAGGATGGCAAGTTAGGTAGGGAAGAAGAGAAGGGAGATGCCATTCTGAATCATATAAGAGGGGTTCTAAAGAGCGATTTTATTAATGCATCCTTAATAAAGAAAAGAAAATTTAAGGTCGTGATAGATTGTGTGAATGGAGGTGCATCAGAGGCTTATCCGAAATTTCTAAAGCGTCTAACCACCGATGTATATCCTATTTTTTGTGATGGAAATGGGCAATTCCCGAGGGTCCCTGAACCAAGGGAAGAGAATCTATCTGTTTTAAAAGATAAAGTTAAGGAAATTGGAGCTGATGTAGGTTTCGCCACTGACCCTGATGGCGATCGTCTTGCTATTGTTACAGACAAGGGGAAAGCTTTGAGTGAGGAAGTTACACTGGTTCTTGCAACGATATTGATTTTACAAAAGAAAAAAGGTCCTGTTGTCATAAATTTATCTACAACAAGAAGTATGGAGGATATTACGAAGAGAGCCGGGGTCCCTTTATACCGTTCTCCAGTAGGAGAGGCAAATGTTGTAAGCCTAATGAAAGAGAAAAAAGCAATAATCGGTGGTGAAGGTAATGGTGGAGTTATATTTCCGAACATACAATATACTCGAGATGCGATGGTTGCAATGGGGCTTATTCTTCAGTATCTACTGGAAGAGAATGAGCCACTTTCACATATTATGAATACTATTCCGCAGTATAAAATCATAAAGGAAGCACTCAGAATGAATAATAAAAAAGAGCAACTACAGTTTGTAGAGGGGGTTTTGAGGGCTAATAAGGGTAGAAAGATGGACCTCAGGGATGGAGTTAGAATAGAAGAGGACGACCGTTGGGTTCACGTAAGGATAAGTGGCACAGAACCCATCATCCGTATTATAGCTGAAGCTCCCACAAAAAAGGGTGCAATGGATTTATACGAAATGGTAAAAGAACAAGGGAGGAGCTAATGTGTGGAATTGTAGGTTACGTTGGTGATAAGGATGTAAACTCTGTACTTATGGCCGGTCTCTGGCGATTGGAATACAGGGGATATGACTCCTCTGGAGTAGCTTCTATTGTTAATGGAGATCTTGAAGTTAGAAAGGTTGAAGGAAAATTGATGAATCTAGAGGGGATACTCAGGGAAAAACCCCTTGTTGGTAATATAGGTATTGGTCATACCAGATGGGCAACCCACGGAGAACCGTCAGAACAGAATGCGCATCCTCAGGTGGATTGTGAAGAAAATATAGCTCTGGTTCATAATGGTGTTATTGAGAATTATTATACTATAAAAGAAGAACTTATTAAAAAGAAACATGTGTTTAAGTCAAACACAGATACAGAGGTTTTAGCTCATCTTATAGAAGAATATTATAATGGAGATTTAAAAGAAAGTGTCCTTAAAGCAGTTCGTCGATTAGAGGGTTCCTTTGCCATAGCAGTAATTGCAGCAAGTGAACCTGATAAAATTGTGTCTTATAAGTCTGGGAGTCCCCTTATTGTTGGTCTGGGTAAAAAGGAGAATTTGGTTGCCTCAGACATCCCTGCCCTGCTCGACCACACAAAACATATCGTAATTATGAATGATAATGAGATGGTGGTTCTTCAGAAGGAAAATGTGGAATTCTATAACAGAGATGGTGAAAGCATTGAAAAAGAGGAAAGAGAAATAAAATGGAGTCCAACAAGTCTTGATAAAGGTGACTTTCCTCATTATATGCTTAAAGAGATATATGAACAACCAGAGGTAATTGAAAGAAATATCGACCTTCGATTAGAGGGAGGGGAATTTGATTTTGGAGAAAATTTTAATTTCTCGCCCCATAAACTTGCACATTTATCCCATATAGTAATACAGGCCTGTGGGACCTCATGGCATGCAGGATATATAGGAAAATATCTATTTGAGGGCTATGCAAGAATTCACACCGAAGTTGATATATCCTCTGAATTCAGATATCGAAAACCAGTGATGGAAGGAGAGCCTCTTGTTATGGCGATCAGTCAGTCAGGAGAAACTGCGGATACACTTGCAGGTCTACGAGAAGCTAAGGCTAAATTCTTAGAAATCCTTTCTTTAGTAAATGTCCGTGGAAGCGCAATTGATAGGGAATCAGATGGAACTATCTACTTAAACGCTGGACCTGAAATAGGAGTTGCTTCTACAAAAGCTTATACATCTCAAATTTTCCAGTTATATCTATTTTCCTTATATCTTTCAAAGTTGAAATGGGCAATGGATGCTACTGAAAATGAAGAGAAGATTAAGGAAGTAAACAGTATACCTAAAAAGATGAAGAAAATATTGAAAAATGTGGATAAAATAAAGGAAATAACAGAGAAGTATAAAAATGAAAAGCATTTTATGTTCATTGGGAGAGGAATTAATTATCCTTCAGCTCTTGAAGGAGCTCTAAAGCTAAAGGAAATATCTTATATACACGCAACTGGATATCCTGCAGGAGAGATGAAACATGGTCCTATTGCTCTAATTAGTAAGAACAGTCCAGTTGTTGCAATAGCTCCTCATTCTTCTGTATATGAAAAAATGTTAACTAATATTGAAGAATTGAAAACTCGTGGTGCAAAAATCATTGTCATAGCTTCGGAAGGTGATAAGAGGATAAAAGAGCTGGGTGATGATGTAATCTATATCCCACCCTGTGAGGAAAATCTTTCACCTGTTCTTGTGGCTTTACCATTACAGCTCTTCGCGTATTACATTGCGATTCTTAACGGAAGAGATGTTGACCGTCCAAGGAATTTAGCAAAATCAGTGACTGTAGAGTGATAATCACATTAATTTTATCATTTACATTTTTATCAGTCCCTGTTCATTCAAGAATTGTATATTCAGGAAGTGCATTTTCAGCATATGGGGGAGAGGTAGAGAATCTATTCTGGAATCCTGCTGGAATGGGAGGGGAAGGATATATTTCTTCCACCCATAATTACTCGCACACTACTTATGGTTGCCTTGGGTTGGTAAAGAAAGTAGGAATTTTCCATTTGGGAGCAGGGATTACGTTTATGAATTCAGGAAACATTATGAAAACCGATGCAACGGGTTCTTCACTGGGTGAATTCTCCTATTATTCCTTTGTGCCAACTTTTTCAATCGGATATGAAATGGGAAGAATAAAAGTGGGTGGAAAAGTGATTGTCCCTTATTCAGCCACAGATATTTATGACAGTTATGGTTTGGGTATGGACCTTGGTTTGATATACGAAATAAATGACCCTTTATCTTTCTCAGCTTACGTAAAAAATATAGGGATTCAGCTCAATGAATTTGTTACTGAGAAGGAAGACTTTCCTGCTGAAGTTCGTTTGGGTAGTCGTTATAGATGGGATAGATATAGTTTTTCTATTGAATATAGTTATCCCCTTGGATTCTCAACATCCATTATTTCTTCCTTTAATAAGGACTTTGAACTGATAGTTGGATATAATGGTGGACTTAGAGAGTTAAATAAGGCAGGTGATTTGGATGCTATAACGGGATTATCAGTTGGATTCCGTTTTTACTATAAGAAGATTGTATTAGATATAGGAGCGGTATCCTATGGAGCACTTGGAATAAGTAAAACACTAGCG
>SOIB01000180.1 GCA_004377355.1 Candidatus Stahliibacteriota bacterium
AAATACCAGTCTCCGGTCTTCGGTCCCCTGTCAAATTTCATTATTATGACTTCGGACCTCGGACTTTATATAAAAACTCTATAAACTCAAAAAATTAATAAACCCAGAACTCCGAACCCATAACTCAGTACTCCGAACTCAGAACTTGGCACTCGGCACATGGCACTATTCTCTAACACCCAAAACCCAATACCTAAATTAAGACCCCTCGAATCCTAGGGCCCTTAAGTCCTTAAATTTATTTATCCCCAGATAATAATCTCTTGACATTTAAATTTTTTTAATCTAAAATTTTAATATCAAAAGGGGGAGGTTAAAAATTTTAGATGTTTAACCATAGTTTAAATAATAGTTATTTATATAATTAATAGGGAGGGAAATTTTATGGAAAGAAAAGATCGAAGATCGGGTGTAGAACGCAGAAGTGGCCAAGATAGGAGATCTGAAAAAGAGCGCCGTTCTGGAGTAGAACGAAGATCGGGTAAAAATCGCAGGAAGTTTGATGATCCTGATTACAAAGGATCTGAACGGAGAAGTAGTCGAAGTAGGAGATCTGAAAAGGACAGGAGAGAATCCACAGAAAATTAACGTGATGTTTGGGGTAGGGAATAGCGCTTTGCTTTTTAAATAGAGGTAAACATGGGAATATTTCAACCCATGGTGATGGTTATTTTGGTAGGAACAATGCCTGAGTTACAATTAGCATATATGGTTGGTCAACTTCTTGGGCTTCTTTTTACTGGCTTCGCTTTATTTTGTACCTGGAACTGGCTATTTTTGACCCGGCACCGAGAACGTAGAATTGGCGGGAAAATTATTTATGGATTGGTAATGACTTCCTGGCTAATTTTTGTTGCAGCAATATCTTTTGTTGCGTATAATTATAGCCCTGCATTTGCATTGCCCCTTGTAACAGTCATTATTCTTGGTTTTATTAAAAGAAAGGAATACAAAAGACTGGAGAACGAAGACGAAGATAAAACAGATGAAATTTTATCCAAACTCTAACTGACCAACACACTAACCGTCCAACCCAACAACTCATTTATTCAATTTTCTTTCTAAAGTGAAGACAAACAATTTTTTCTGTCTTTCTCTTTTAATATTATTCAGCAAAACGGGAGGTAAATATTAAAGCTGGTAATGTGAATAATCCAATCCCCAAAATTATTTGGCACCCTGTTCTTATAGAGAAAAAGCGAAGTTAATTCATTAATCAAATAAAAGAATGATTTATACTTGACAGGTAATGATACCGGCTTAAATATTGGTGTTGATTTGTATTATATGAGTTAATGTCTAAAGATATCTTGAGGGTAGATTTAAGTGATTAAACAATAATAAAAGGAGGTAAAAATGAATGATGATTTGGACAAAATAAGAAAAGTCCTTGAAGATAATCGAGAACAACTACTCACGCGAACAAATGTAGTTGCTGTAGGGATTGGTTATAAAACCATAAAAGGAGAAGAAACCTCGACTCTTGCCATAATTTGTTCAGTAGTAGAGAAATTACCTATTTCTCAATTATCTACCAAAGATATGATTCCTTCAACCATTAACGATATTCCCACAGATGTGATAGAGACAGGAGTAATCCGAGCAATGAAATCAAGGACAGATAAATGGCGTCCTGCCCCCGGGGGAGTTAGTGTCGGACATATAGACATTACTGCTGGAACTCTTGGCTGTCTGGTGAAGAAAAATGGACAAACAATGATTCTTTCAAATAATCATGTGCTGGCAAATAGCAATGATGCCGAAGTAGGCGATCCTATTCTTCAGCCTGGTCCCCATGATGGTGGCAAGTTTCCAAACGATCACATTGCTAACCTATATGAATTTGTGCCAATTGACTTTACTGGAGGTGATGGTAATGGAGGTGCTTGTCCTATTGCTCGTGGAATAGCATCTTTACTGAATGGTATGGCGAAAATAATTGGGAGCAAGGCACGATTACAGGTAATTAATATTCTTATAGGGGAGAATCTTGTAGATGCCGCTATTGCAAACCCTCTCAATGAGAATGATGTCAGTGCTGAAATTCTTGAGATAGGAATGATTACAGGTTTAATTCAAGGTAAATTAGGTATGAATGTTAAGAAAAGCGGTCGGACTACTGCAGTAACAACAGGCAGAATTACACAAGTAAATGTGACGGTTAGTGTCCAATATGGTGCTGGACGCATAGCTCGTTTTGTCGACCAAATTATGACTGGATCAATGGCTCAAGGTGGAGATAGTGGTTCAGCACTATTAGATAATAACAATAATCTGACAGGACTTCTTTTTGCTGGGAGTCGTACCAATACAATCTTCAATCGAATTGAGAACGTCTTTTCTGCTCTTAGGGTTCATTTATAAGTCATTAATGAGCATACACCATTGCATTAAAAAATGAATCAGAAGAATCAGATAAGAATTTGAAAAATTGTAGGAAGAACATGAGAAAGGTAATATATGGGCGAGAGAAATTATAAATCAATTAGTAAAGAAATATTGTTTATATAGATAATAAATAGTTTCATTTGTTGACTTAATATTAACCTTTTTTCCTTTTCTCTCTTACCTTATAAATAGCAATTTTCTTGTTCTTTTATATTCTTTAATTTCTAACCTCAAGAAATAAAAGCCACTGGAGATCTTTTACTATCATGTCTCTTCAATTCAAGACATTCAATATGTTTTTATTAGATAAACGTCACTTCCGCCTGCACCGAAGGACTCTGTGTATCCTGTGATGATGAATGCACCATCAGAGGTTTGCTGTACTGAATACCCAATATCATAGTCGCTCCCACCGAAAGTTTTTGACCACTCTCTATTGCCAAGAGAATCCGTTTTTATAAGATAGACATCACTATCACCTGAACCAGCTGCATGTGTATATCCCGCAATTATGTATCCTCCATCATAAGTCTCTTCCACAGAATACCCGACATCATCATCACTTCCTCCAAATGTCTTCGACCACTCTTTGTTACCATTGGAATCAGTTTTTATTAGATAAACATCACTTTCCCCTAATCCGAAGGAGTATGTGTAACCTGCAATAATGTACCCGCCATTAGAAGTCTTAATAACAGAATGACCCTTCTCAGCATAACTTCCTCCAAATGTCTTTACCCATTCCTCATTTCCAGATGCATCTGTCTTTAAGAGGTAAACATCATGCAACCCTTCACCAGTCCATCCTGCGATTATATATCCTCCATCAGATGTTTGCTGGACTGATTCTCCCACATCCAAACTACTTCCTCCAAAGGTCTTTGTCCAAACTTCATTCCCAGACACATCTGTTTTTATTAAATAAACATCATACCAGCCTGCGCCAAAGGATAGTGTATACCCTGAAACTATGTATCCACCGTCAATGGTTTCTTTAACGGAATATCCTACATCGGTTTTATTTCCTCCAAATGTCTTCGACCACTCCTCATTTCCTCTATCATCTGTCTTTACAAGATAAACATCACGCTTACCAGCCCCAAAGGACCATGTATATCCTGCTATTATGTGCCCATTATCAATAGTCTGTTGAACCGAGTAACCGACATCAGTATCACTTCCTCCGAATGTCTTTGACCACTCCTCGTTGCCTCTAACATCTGTCTTTATGAGATAAACATCCCAACCATCACCATCGGAGGACCAAGTATATCCCGTAACTATGTAACCACCATCAGCAGTCTGTTCTACGGAATATCCGTAATCATGTGCTGTTCCGCCATAAGTCTTTTCCCATTCAGTGGATACTCCAATACCCATTGGGGATTGGCAGTTTGAAAAGATAAGAATTACAAAAATTGCTATTATAAATTTTATTGAAAAATTCATTACTGAATGGTTCATATTAACTCCTTGAATTTCTAGAAAATAGTGGTTTAAAGATGGAAACATAATAAATTAATTTTTTTCAATTTCACCCAAAAGCTGTTTTAATTTTTCTTCCACATAAGAAACCTTATCATCTGGAATATCATCTAAATCATCTATATACTGTAGGCTATAAACTTGAGGAAATAAAATTCCTTTTCCACCTTTCTTCCTAAAACTACGGACATTCTCCACATAATCATCAATTAGAATTCTATTCTTCCCAGCAAGTAACCCTTTATCAGCATTACCAATAAAATGTCTATATCTTCCAAGATTATTTATTTCCAACCATTTCTTCTTTCCCTTATAACTTTCAGGATATCTTGGAGGGTGAGAGCAGATAATGATTTCAGAGGTATATTTTTCTAACATTTCTATCAATTCATCAACATAAGGGAATTTTTCAAGATTGACCCAGAAGTCTTCTTCATTTGCTATCTTATACCAGAATGCATCAAGATCAACTCCGATTGACCTGTAAAGGTTCCACCCATCCAGCATTCCCAGATTTGCACCAAAAAGGTCACTTACTCCTTTTCTAAAATTTGCTAAAATTCCGTCCATATCTACTACTATCAATTCAAACGTATTCATATAAATTTTACTATAATTCTTCTCCGGCTTCTCTCAATTTTCCAACTGCTTCTTTTGGTTCAACCGGATTGATATAAATATTTGAGCTCTTTTCAAAGCCTGCTGTCATAGTCAGTTTAGGCATTATTACAATATGCCAATGGTAGTTCTTGTATACCCTTGGTGTAAGAGCAGTAGGAGCAGTATGTAGAAAGTAATTAAAAGGTGGATTTCCTAATACTTTATTATATTTTTTAAATACATCCTGTAATAATTCTGAAAGTGAGGTTATCTCCGAATCCTTTATTTCCTCAAAGCAGGGTTTATGCTGCAAAGGATAGATGACCAGTTCATAAGGAGCTACCGAAGCATAGGGAGCGAGCACAATAAAGTCTTTGTTTCTTTTGAGCACACGATTTTCGTTGTATGCCCTCTGGATTAATTTACAATAATGACATTTTACAGAATCTTCTACTAAAATAATTTCTTCTTCTATTTCGGGAGGGATTAGTGGTAGGCCGATAATTTGAGAGTGAGAGTGTGGGAGAGAACCCCCAGCAATTTTCCCATGATTTTTGAATATAAGTATATATTTCAGATTTTTGTTCTCTTTCAATGCTAGATATCTCTTTTTATACATTGATATAATCAGGGAAATTTCTTTTTTATCCATATTGAAGAGATTCTTTTTGTGGTAAGGAGTTTCAATAATTACCTCATGGATTCCAAAGCCATTAATCTTATAATATAATCCATTGTAGACCTTTCTGGGTTCGCCGTCAGAAGTGAGTGCTGGAAATTTATTTGGAACTACTCTGATTTCCCATCCTGGTTCATTTGGTTTTCCGCTAGCTCTAAAGGAGTCTATCTCTGGTGGTGTCTTTTTTTCCTTTCCTTCACAGAAGGGGCATTCTTTTTTACTTCCGACTTCTTCCTCTTCTCTATAAAAAGCATGGGGTCTGTTTTTCCTATTACTTGCTATTATTACCCATCTATTGTGGATGGGATCCTTCCTAATCTCTCTCATTATGATTTCTAATACTTATAATAGGGAAAAATTTGGATATTGCAATATTAATTCGAGGGAATGACTTAAAAATGGTTCTTTACAAATATATACAGGTTTGTATAATTAAACAAAAAGTTTTGGAGGTATTATGATAGGGTTTGAAATTCTATGGACGATTATTAGCATTATCGTTTTAATCCTTTTAGCACTTATTTTTAGAACACGAATAGTTGCTTATACAAGTAGCCGGAGGGATTATAGGGTAGAGTATGTTATTTGTGCAGCACATGGTATAAGGACTGATGGTAAATGGATTAAAGACCTATTTACTTACCTCCTAAAGAAATATCCTGATTATGCTGAAATTGAAAAGACAAAATTGATACCTTTACGTTACGGATATATCCTGGCTTCTGTATGT
>SOIB01000084.1 GCA_004377355.1 Candidatus Stahliibacteriota bacterium
GCCGGCTATGTCCGGAGAAACTCGTTTTTCATGGAGTCTTGGAGGCGGTGTCAAGGTGATGTTTCATGATATGGTTGGCTTGCGGTTTCAAGCGAAATGGATTTCGACCTACATCAACACCAGCGATTATATTTTTTGCGATTACTGGGGCTGGTGCTATGTCTTACCCCTTAACCAGTACATGAATCAGGGGGAATTCATAGCCGGATTAGTCTTCCGTTTCTGATAGCGAGTCGTTCACTTAGCTTTAAGCAAATATTCGAGAAAAGGGGATAGTTTTTTCTTGTGAGATTACCCTACTGTCAAAGGTTAGAAAAATTCTTGATCTTGTTGTGAGACTCGCTGAATCGCCTCATCTTGAATCATTAGTACCAGAGACGGCTTGAGATTTTAGGGAACCTCCGTTAAGCAGTTTAACAGAGGTTCCTTTTTTTTGCACTCATCTGCTGTTATCAGCAAAAGGTAACATGGGAACCTAAAAGGTGTGAGCTTATGCTAATATTGATCCACCCTCTAGCATAACGAGAATAAATATGTACTAAGCTGCTCTTGGATATTGAAATACTTAATGAGGCATTATAAATACGACATAATCGGAAATAAAGAGACATGAAGCGAAATTTTATCGGAAAATTTGACAAATGTTGATAAAGTACTTATATATAGACTAGGTATTTAACTGAGAATTTAGTCAGCAGAAGGATAATGTCATTTCGAAAACAAGGGAATATCTTTTTTCCCATAACTAAAATATCAGTTCAAACAAAGTAGGTATCTCAATACCTTAAAAAGGGGAGGTGTTTTATGAAAAAGGCAATTTTTATTATTCTATTTGTTTGTATTTCTTTATTGATGGTAAATCCGCTTCAGGCACAGGAAAAGAGGAGCAGCATAGGATTGGGCGTAAGCTTAGGTAAAGAACTCTATATGGGAGGCCTTACACTGCTCGATTTTCCGACTTTTTACCTGCCTATAACGCTATCTTCTAACTTTCGAATTGAACCCGAGATAGGATACTATCGATATTCTAGCGAATTCGAAAATTCTGAAACCACCGAAACATATCTAACCGTTGGTTGCGGCATTTTCCTCATATCGCAAAAAGGAAAAACAAACATTTACTATGGTCTTAGATTAGGATTTATCCGTGTTTATGAATATGATAAGTGGATTTGGAATGGACAAGATGTTTATGAAGCACATAGAACAGATTATTATATTGGCCCTGCCATTGGCGGAGAATATTTCTTCAATAAGCACCTAAGCTTAGGGGGAGAGATTCAGGTTAACTTCATTTCTATTGGAAAATGGAGTGATTCGACTGGCAAGCACTCTGTATCAGTAACGAGAACCAAACCACTCATCTTTGTACGCTGGTATTTTTAGTATCTGATTTTTTTATATAGAGTCAGGAAGAGGTTCAATCACGAAGGTTGACCCTCTTTTTTTGCACATTCGGATTCAAATATAAGAATTTATTATTACTTTACAAATAGTTTGATTATTTATGCATAAAGGGTATCGAGCATCTTGAGGGCGCGAGACTCCTGCTCGACAAACCTAACTTTCTTAGTGTATTTTAATTTAAAATTTAGTATTTGAATATGATAGCCAGCAGTCTTAATAAATTTTTCTTGTGGCGTTAATTCTCTTGTGAAAGACTTGGGTATTCTCAGGTCTTTGCATAGTTTAGGAATATCTTCTGCATTGAAGCTTTTAATTTTTCTTTTGTGAGCGAATCTATTCCTAATTTCAGCGAGTAATTTTATGTCTTTTCTCTCTGCTT
>SOIB01000114.1 GCA_004377355.1 Candidatus Stahliibacteriota bacterium
GACAAGCCATCCTCTCTTCACGGTACATGCACCTATACTAACGCTCAATAATTTTTTAGTAGATCCGACAGGGAATCAGAGACTCGATCCTGGTGAGACGGTAGATCTTATTGTTACCCTTGAAAATGAAGGGAGCGAGGATGCACCGTCTGTTACAGGTTATCTCTTTGAGAATTCTCCTTATATAACAGTGCAGGACCCGAATAGCAGTTTTGGTGATATACAGTCTGGTGGAACGGCAAGTAATGCGAGTAACCCCTTCATTGTTCATGCACCGAATTCCACGCCAATAGGTCATACATTTACCTTCAAGTTTGAAATAAAGACTGGATCTTTTGTCGATACACTGGAATTCAAGATAACCGTAGGTGCAAAGCATTATCTTATCTGGGATCCAGATCCTAACCATACAAGTGGTCCCGCGATAGATGCAGCGCTTCAGGCTTGTGGCTATGTAGGTGATTATTGCACAATACTTCCTACAACAGAGCTTGATGACTATTTAGCAGTATTTGTCTGTGTTGGTATATTCTGGGAAAATTATGTTATTGAGGATGGTAGCTCTGAGGCTACAGCACTTGTCAATTTTGTGAATGGCGGAGGAAGGATGTACCTTGAGGGAGGGGATGTTTGGTATGCCGATCTTTTATCTGGTGGATATGACTTTGGATCGCTTTTTGGGATCAATCCAACGGATGATGGATCGGACAGCCTTGTAACGGTTCTTGGTCAGGGTGAGGCATTTACAGAAGGGATAAGTTTTGGATATAATGGAGAGAATAACTGGATAGACCACATAAGTCCTCAAAGTAGTGGATTTACTATTTTCAGCAATTCATCTCCTCAATTTGATTGTGGAGTGGCGAATGATACACTGCTCTATAAGACGGTTGGGGTATCCTTTGAGTTTGGAGGATTAACGGATGGTTCACCTCCGTCTACAAAGGAGGTACTTGTGGATTCCATAATGCATTTCTTTGGTATTAGAGCAGAGGAGAAGCCTGGGGGTGTATTGATTATACCGAAGGTATATGGTCTATCACAGAGTTATCCCAATCCCTGTAATTATAATGCAGTAATTAACTATCAGATTCCTTTTAAGGGAACAGTGAGCTTGAGTCTTTATGATGTTAGTGGGCGTCTGGTTGAACCACTCATGGATGGTGTGGTTGAGCCTGGGTATCACAGCTTGCGGGTAAATATGAGAAGATATGCGAGTGGCATCTATTTCTATTGTCTTGTTGCAGGAGAAAAGACCTTTACTATGAAGATGATAGTCGTTAAATAGAAGATTCAATACAGAGTGCCTTTTACTTTAAAAAACCTACTTTCAAATGCAAAATAAATTTTGGGCATTCACGTGTAGGATAATCTGAAGATGCGGGGCAGACTTAAAAGCCTGCCCCGTAATGAGAACCGCAAACCAGATGACTTCATTTGTTATCGGGTTACAATCAATTTTCGCGTTAAACGTTTATTTTCGACCTTTAATTGATAGAAATAAACTCCACTCGCAACAGGATTTCCTCGTTGATCTCGACCATTCCAGGAAACCTTATGGGTTCCTGCTTGCTCTTCAGCTTCTACTAATTGCTTAACCAATCGACCCGATACATTGTAGACATTCAAAGAGACTTTTTGCGTAGTTGGTAATTGATATTCAATTACTACATTCTCTCGCGTAGGATTAGGGGCAATTTGACCAAGGGCAAAGACTGGCAGAGTTTCTCCCGGACTCTCAGCCACACCTAAATCCATCGGGATAACTTTAAGTCTCATC
>SOIB01000092.1 GCA_004377355.1 Candidatus Stahliibacteriota bacterium
GGACTCGGCTTTATGAAAATGGGGGTGTGGAAGAGGAAGATTGTGTAGGGTGGATATTAAGAAGTTAAAAACTCTTTAAAAAATGTCAATGGTTTGGTTATATTTTCCTAATTTTTAACCCTTATTGTTAAATTACACTTGAGATTTTATCCATTTTTACTTAAATTTCTTTTTATTTATAGGTATATTCTATAGGCATTGACTGACAGTAGAGATCATATAAATTATATCTAAGGGCAAAATGATATTTCTAATAATTTCTCTTACCATTGTTACAATCCCCTATGATCTAAAATCAGGATTCCAAAAGGTTGAATTTCATTATTCTCCTGATGGTAAAGCCTGGTATCCTATAGGTGTTAATCAATATCTTTATTCTTTTGTGGAGGATAAAGATACATTCAGGTGGGCGATAAAGGGGAGTCCAAAAGATAATACAAAGATAAAGGTTGTTTATTCTTCACATGAAAAAAGAATTGAGAAAGAGTTAAAGGATTTTCAGGTTGAGATAAAAGAAGATAAAGGGTCCGATTATAGCAACAACGTTGGACTAAGTAAAGTTCAAGAGTCCGATACATCCTACTCTTGGCGTATGTTTGGATATGACCCACAACACACAGGACATTACCCATACCCATTATATCCACCTCTGGAATTAAAATGGGAATATGGGAAGTCTATGGATGGAAGTGCAGACTACACAATGGTATCTTCCTGTGCTGGTAATAGTATGTTATACACCAGAAAGGGTTCAGAGGGCTCTTATGGTATAAACTGGGTTGCAGCAATAGATATTGAAACAGGTGAGGAAGTGTGGTCAAGGGAGTTAACATCAAATGTTTGGACAACGGTGCTTTCCTATGGAGATTCACTTCTGTTTGTAGGGACGAGTAGTGGATGGGATACGTTGTCTCCGACTTTTTACTGTATAGATCCATTTACAGGAGAGATAAAATGGAGTAAGTTTAGCCACACTGTTGAATATTCTCCGATTGTGGTTGATACAATTGTATATGCTCCTGATCTTCAGGGGAACCTGTACGCATATACTTTTAGTGGAAATACTCTGTGGTCAATAAGAATAATTGGACCTCCTCCTGGAATCCTTGTATCTCCTGCTTACTTAAACAATAAGGTTTACACTTGTGGTGATAAACGTGCCCTTCTCAGTCTTGATGCATATACAGGCGAGACACTATGGGTGTATGAGACTTCATCGTGGATTGAAGATGCTCCTGTAATATTTGATTCTCATATTGTTTTCTCAAGCAATGGCGATGTTTTTGTGCTAAATGCTAATAACGGAAACTTGATTTGGAAAAGGACAGAGCCTTATACATCTATGTTTACATTTTCTGTGAAAGGAAGAGACCTTTTATTTAACAGAAGTTATTGGGTAGTTCAAGATAGTATTGGTAATAATATTCTTCATAGATTGGAAGGATATTCCGGGGATTTTATGTGGGCTGATACATTTTACACAAGATATACGGGTGCATGGCGGTATCTTATCACAAAAAATGATTTAATATGGACATGCGATGACTGGGTTTTTGGATTCAGAATGAGCAATGGAAGTATGATTTTCAAATCAGACAGTTTAGTTCCTGGAAATATAAATCCTGTAATCTATACATCTGTTTTCTCTCCAATTTTATACAGGAATTACCTTATAGGTTCACACAGGACAAAACTCTTTCTTTATCAAGGAAGAACTGAGCCACTTGATACCTTGAATGTTAATTCAATTATTGCAATACCCAATCCCTTCTC
>SOIB01000205.1 GCA_004377355.1 Candidatus Stahliibacteriota bacterium
GCAAGTTTCGATGGGGTTATGGAGCGGTATGAGGATTCAACACCGTGAAATATACAGTAAGATATGCTCATCTTGAATCTATGTCTCATCTTAAAGTTGGAGATTCATTAAAGTTTGGTGATTTTATTGGAATAATGGGAACTTCAGGTCAATCAAAATTTAATCATCTTCATATTGATCTGATTTATGGATTTGTCAGAAAAATTATCCGACTGAGAGAAATTGGAATTCTTAAAAGATATAAACCCTGTAAAACACAATTAGATTATTTTAAAGATGAGGATCTATTTAAATTCAAATTGGTAATAACAACTCAATATATGTGTAAAGAATATAAAAAGATTTATGGTAAGAATCATCCAGCTTATGATCTGGTTCCAAAAGATAGACATAGATCAAAAGATCATTTTAAGATATATTTTAATAGAAAAAAGGTTAAAAATGTGGAAATTCTTTTTGTAGGATTTGATCAAATAGGTTACGGCTTCTGTGTTTTAATAGGATATGAAACATTATGACAGAAAAAATGAAAAAGAAAATGGGATCAAGAAGATGGTGGATAGTTTTATGGGCAATATTATATGTTACAGGAATGTCAATTTATGGTGTAGCTGCAAATAATAGTGATGTTTGGGTTGCTATAGGAATTATTGGTGGAATTATAGTTTCTTATATGACAATTAGTTCATTAAAGAAAAGAAAGGAAGGAGAAGAATGAAATGCAGAAAGTATTTAAGTATATTATTGTCGGTGTTATTGCTGTTCTCATTTTCGGTTCAGGGTTTATCACAGGATGTGCCTATTCCCGTGGAACAACTAAAGGCTTGGAGCGAGAGAACGCAGAATTACAGGGATCAATTAGAAGTTATTCAGCTACAATTGAAAGCCTCAACTCAGACCGTATCAGAATTGCTGGAAGAGTCAGTGATCTTGAATCAGAAATTGTTGAACTGGGAACAGAAACACCTGAAATTATTGACATCAGCGAAAGTATTGAAACTGGACTGGGATCTTTATCTGGAAGAATCAGCGATAGCAGACAGGGAATTCAGAAAGTTGCAGATGGACTTGGAGAACTTAATTCAGAGCTACAATTCTATATTGAAAGGGCAGAAAATCCGTAACGGAATAATTATAGGAGAAACAGCCACAATACTGATTCTTGTACTGATTTTAATATTCGGCAGATAACATAAAATTCCAGATCCTCATTATTGGGGATCTTTTTTAATATATTACTTGACGAAAACATTTTAATAAACTACATTTAGGATATGACTAAATTATATACAACCAAAGAGGTGATAACTGAAGAGGGTATCACTCAACCGATTGCCTTGAAATGGGCAAAAGAGAATGGTGTTACCATGCTCGGGAATCAATACGTGTGGAAAAAATCAGAGAAAGAAGCCTTCCATAAAAGGAATAAGAAACGTGGAAGAAAGAAGATGTCGAAGGAGGAGATGTAAAATTGAACCTGTTTAAAAAAGAAAAAACCAAAGAGATTGTCGCCGTTCAGAAGAGAGAAATCTCGACTCCAATAACAGATGACCTTTTGAATAAATTCATGAAAACTATGGGGATCGGAACACAGCTTCTGCCTTACGAAATGGAAGCCTATAAAGAAATGGCTAAGATGTATCAGCTTAATCCTTTCAAGCGAGAAATCCATGTTGTAGCTTACGGAAAGGGCGAATACAGAACGTTAGCCATTACCGTAGGGTACGAGACGTACCTGAAGAAAGCTGAGGAATCCGGCTTAATGGAATACTGGGATATAGAAACGGCTTCGGCAGAAACTCCGATAGAGAAGTATTGGGCAACATTAGTGGTGAAAAGGAAAGATAGGTCGAGAGTCCAGAAGTGGACAGTTCATTATACGGAAGCTTTTCAGACAAAAAAAGACGGAACTCCGAACAAATTTTGGGTTAAACAGCCGAGAATGATGACCAGAAAAACAGCTATGTCTCAGGGCTTCAGACTCTTCTTTGAAGATGTTCTCCATGGGATTCCTTATACTATTGATGAAATGCCGGATCATGATGAAAGAGATGTAACTCCAGAAGATCCCAAACCTATCAAACAGGAAACCCGGAGTGATCACGAACTTCCTCAAAAGCCATTCAGCAAACCTTTTAGTAAATCCAAACCTCCAGCACAGACAGTGATGGATGCAGAAGGCTTGCCAGAGCATCAGAACCAATCTGCACCTATATTACCATCAGAATTCGAAGAACGTGCGGCAGAGGAGCCGCAGACACCCAAAATCAACTATTTTCATGAGATAATAGCTCTGGTAAACAAGAGTAAATTGCCTCCTATGTCAAATGATCAATATCCAAAAGGGAAAATGGATTACATAAAATCGGCAAAAGAGCATATGAACGATCAGAATCTACTAAAAGACTTATTTAACGATCTGGTGAGGGATACAAGTAATGGATGAATACGATGTTCTGAATGCTAATAATCTACCGGAAAATATTATGAATAGAACTCTATGGTGGGGTGATAATAACTATAAACCCTTCAAACTATCCGATTATCCTATAGCAAGTAATAAGGCTACACCAGAAAAAATTTTAAAAGATATATTATTTAGACTGAGAGGTGGAGAACGTATATATATATCAAAAAGGAAATAGAAAATGGTTGAATTAACCAAAACAAAAGCTAAAGAAATTACTCTGGAAGTGTGGCGATATCTAAGAGATAATCCGGCAGTTGGCGATAAGGAAAATTTACCGGAGAGGATTTACAATAAGATTGAAGATTTTTCAGGTGGTTGTGCTCTATGTGAAATAGATGGAGCAGAAAATTGCAGTTTTTGCCCACTAAGAGATTTATCTGGGGGCAACGATAATTGTTCTGACTATTGGTCCTGGACAAGTGCCAACACCAAAGAGAAAAGATCTGAAGCGGCTGGCAGAATTATAAAACTTGTAGAAAACTGGGAACCGGAAGATTAAATGGCACATAAATATGAATCAGGAACGGATGTTGTTATTGTGCATGAAGGTATAGAGCTTAAAAGATTTACTCTTTATGAGGATTGGGCCCATACAGATGCCAGAAAATATTGTAATAAAATAGATAGAGATCCGGCATTTCTAAAAAGTGAACTTGAGAGAATAGCCAAGAAGGAAGAGAATAAATGTCAGAAAAAGAAATAGAAATTGAAGTAATTAACCCTGAAGTAAAACTGAAAAAAGCTTCAACAGATGTATCGGTAATGGTAAAAGAACTTTCCATTAAAACAGAAGATGATTATTCAATAGCTCAGGTATTGGGGAAGGCTATTAATGAAATAATTAAAGATGTGAAGTCTCACTTCTCCCCGATAAAACAAAGTACGCAGAAAGCTCATAAAGATGCTGTAGCTCTGGAAAAAACATTTCTTAAAGGACCGACAGAAAGCAAGGAAAAGCTGAAAAAACTCATGATATCATTTGAGGAAGAGCAGGAAGCAATCAGGCTGGCCAAAGAAGAAAAAATTAAGACAGAATTGCAGAAAAATATTGATCAGGGAAATGAAATAGCTAACGGGATCATATCAGCTCTCGATCCAGAGGCTAATGTAGCTGTAGCCGATGTTCATGTTCAATCAACTTTTAAGACTGCCGGATCTACGACCGATAACTGGAAAGGGGAAGTAATCGATTTTCACAAATTCCTTATGGCAGTTGTCAGGTTAGGTTATACAGAGTTTCTTGAAGTTAATCAGAAGGCTTTAAATGATTATGCAAAATCGACAGAAGGGAAAAAGCTTTTCGATGGAGTTAGATTCTACAACAATAAAGTGAAGAAGTTTTAATGCTGGAATTCGATGAAGCAAAACATATCTATACATTAGACGGAAGGGAACTTCCGTCTGTGACCACAATATTAAAAAATTGTGGTTGTATGAAAGCTCTTCCGTTTTATACTGATGCTGGAGCTGCTAACGGGAAAAGAAGGCATTTATTGACAGAACTATATGATAACAGAACACTTGATTGGGGAACAATAGCCAGCGAGGATATGCCTTATCTGGAGGGTTGGATAACAGCACGAAAGGATTTGAATATTACTGTTGAGCCTTCAGAGATAGAAGTACAATTATATCATCCTATTCTTGGTTATGCCGGGACCGCAGATAGAATATGTCTTGTAGATGGAGTAAGAACCATATTAGATATAAAAAACGGCGCACCGGCTAAATGGAACGTACTCCAGTTGATTCTATACGGATTGGCTTATTCAGTTCTTTTTGAACAATCTTTACCGGAACTACTATGTGTATATTTGAAGAAAAATGGGAAATATAAAGCGCAAAAACACGATTATTCAGATCAGAGCTACGCTATAGCGGCAGCAAGAATCCAAAATTGGAAAGGAATAAAATAATGGAAGAGGTTATGCAGGAATTTGTGGAATCTATTAAGAGCACATTTGATATGCTAGAAGATGCCCCAGAGATAAACATCCATAATTTTGATATATCAGATGTTGAAACACTTAATGACTTAATGGTAAGAGCCTATAATGAGGTTAATGAAGCCCTAAAAGAACTAGAAGCAGGAGGAATAAATAAATGAGTTACTATGGAATATCAAAGATATATTCAGGGTCCCCGAGAGATAAAATAAAACCTACCAGAACAAGAGTAAGCCACAATAGCAGTAACAGAAATAGAGTATTTATTTCTGACAAGCGGGATGGATTCGATATATTTAAGTTTATTAAAGAATTCCTTGCAAGAGTTGTTCTTCAGATAGAATTAACATCTATCATGACCAAACAGAAAAGATCTCTGATTGTTAATCAGGGGGCAGGATTTAAAGCACAAAAGTTAATGAGAGAATCGGTTAGAGTTCATCAAAGAAAGGGTGAGAAATGAATGAAGTTAAGGAGCGGATCATAAAAGGCTGGATAGTCTATAAATCTGATCTTCTCAAATCACCGGATAAATACAGGGACAAGAATATAATCTGTTTTGAGTTTGGAGAAGAATATCTAAACACTCTTAATATGTTTTCCGGGGAAATAGATTTTACCAAGCCTTTTGAAGTAATTCTACATCCTTGGCCGGAAGAAATAACCGGCAGAGCAAAAAGATTTTTCTTTACTCTAAGAGACAGAATATGTAAGGCTTCTGGAGATGAATCTAAAGAGTATAAAGAACATATATATCAAACATGTATTGAGTCACTTTTATTGAGGCATGGAGATGGATTTAAAAATTCAATATCTCAGCTTAATAAACAGGAACTCTGGCAGGCCACAGAAATTATGCTCCAGTGGTGTTTTGAGGCAGATGCTTATATTGGGGATCTCCAGACAGAATATTATACTGTTAAAGTAATGGTGGGAAAATGAATGATAAATTGAGAGAATGCCCTAGATGTGGTAGTAAGGCAATATTAAAATCTGCCAACGAAGATAATAGGCGACAGACTAACCAAATTGAATGCACAAATAAACCATGTATAACTTTAACAAGAGCGGCTATGCATGGAGAAGAAGACATAATCAAACTATGGAACACCCGCCACGAACCAACACACGAAACAGTAGACCAGTGGGAAGAAAGAACAGGAGAGTCTTATCCTGATGATGGGCCGGTGTGGGGATTGTATCATAATGATATGAAATCAACTAAAAAATGGAAACTTTATGAACACAAAAAAGCTATATACAATTTCACTGTCAGCAAATGCATAGTCGCCACCCACCATGGAAAACCGGAGAAAAATAATGATAGCCGGAATTGATCCTTCATATGCGAAACCAATAGCAATCGCATTATGGAAAGATAAGCTTATAGCTACATTTAAATTTGATGCTGAGTTGAATCATTCAGTAGTCGATGCTCTAGTGAAGATCTTCAAAAGTGTCGAAAAGGTCTATATAGAAGATCAATATTTTAGTCAAAACGCCGATACACTCAAGAAACTTTCCAGATGTACTGGAGAACTTATAGGAATCTGTAAAATGGTTCATACCGAATATGAATTAGTAGCTCCGGCAACCTGGCAGAGCAGAGCCGGTTTATATGGTAAAAGACCTAAAGACTTAACAGATTACAAATGGAAGAAATTAAAAAACTCTATGTTGATTAAAGCTGCTGCCAAAGTATCAAATTCAGATCCGGTAGACGAAGATGAAGCTTCAGCAATAATGATCGCATATGTAATGAGTGTTAAAAAATGCAAATAAAATTAACGGTAGATTTACCAGTGGCAGAAATCCATAAATGCACCAAGGGAAAAGTATATAATGCCAGAATGATTCATCATAAAATACGTGGTAGATTAGATTCTATGGTAATTCTGGCAGAATCAGGGCTAGAAGTAACAGTATTATCTCATGAATATACTATATTGGAGTATGATAATGAAAATAGAAACTAAATTAGAAATCAGACAGGATGTGTATTTGTTAGACAATAATACTATTGTAGATGCTTATGTAGTAAGGATAACAGCAACAAAGTTTAATTCAAAATGTGGGCAGGGCGAAGAATCACCTTTCTATGTAGAATACCAAATTAAAAGGAAAGGAAAGCCAGATACTTATCATATCAGGGAAGATGAATTTGAAGAGGAAGAATTATATATAAATCGGGAAGATTGTCGGAAAGCTTTAATTCTAAAAGTGATGGAGATGTAATGAGTATAAGAGTCAAGGAATGTTTTCAATGCCGTGGCATTAAGTCTCTTGATAGGTTCTGGCCGAGAGATAAAAAAGAGAAAGGGTTACTATCTAACTGTAAACTTTGCTGTAAATTAAATAAAAAGAATAAAAGGAAAAAATGATAGAAATTGACAGAAATATTCTTAGGGCAGCGAGACAATCCGGTAAGTCGAAAATGTTCGGGGAACTTATTAACTATGAAATAAGGAAGAGGCTGACAGTGACAGAAAGAGAAAAGTTTGATTTTTTCATAATAAAGGCAGAGTTATATTATGAGAGAGGGTGCTGCTGTGAAAGATGTAATACCCCTCTTAATCTCCACGGGTTTGAACTGGCGCATAGAATTGGTCAGGGCGCAATTTCTCTCTATGGCAAGAAAATTATTCATCATAAATTGAATCTTAAAATAGTCTGCCAGTCAAAAGACTGTAATGATTTTTTTAATATAGGGAATAAGCCTGGACAGGTAAAAGCTCTGGTGGCAGAAATAAAAGAAGTTATAGAGGGGGAATAGATATGGGAAAGAAAATAGATATTCCATGGATTATAAAAGAATCAATAAATAGTCACGATTGTATAGCATGTGAGCATTTCAAAAAACTATGTTATGAATATCCCTGCTTCCAGTGTATGAACACCCCGGAAGGAAAAAATAATTTTACACCTGTTGATGTTGATGAAATAATAAATAGATATATTGATTTGTGGGGAGATAAATAATGAATAATAAAGAAATATGTATTCATTGGCAATCTTCTTGCCAATTATGTGATAAATTCGGAAAAGGATGTTCAAAAAGATCCCCACAGGGAACCTGTAAAGCAAACGGGAAAATATATAAACCGAAACCTTCTATAGAATATGATCCTTTCCAGAGGAATTGGTAATATGATAATAATCAAGAAAAAATTAGTCCAGATTTTTGCAGCTATAACAAGAAGACTTTCAATATCTCTAAGTAAAGAGGTCCAGAGGAAAAATAAAGATCTTATCGAGACAGAATTAAATAATAATCCCAAACTTAAGACACAGTGGTATAAATGCGGGAAATGCAGGAATCTGATAGAAATAGTAAATATGAAATTCGAATATGATAAGAAATTCGGCAGAGTTACAAAGTGTCCATTTTGTAAGAATAAAATATATATCCAGAGAATACCGAAAGATTTAAAATATAATAAAGCCGGAAATCTGGTAAAAGAGAAGGTAAAAATCTCTCTCAACGGGGGATGAATGACACACTATGACCTTTGTAAATTAACGGCTGAAAGATTTGTTAAAAAAGCGCAGATAGCTTTATATGAATATAAAAGTGGATCTTACGAGGAACCGGATGTTTTAACTTTCAACTATAATGTTTCAACTCTTTATGAAATTAAGATGAGCAGATCTGATTTTAAAGCAGATAAAATGAAAGAATGTAGGACAAAATGGAAACCAAAAGGATATTGGAACTTTAAAAATAATCCAAACCTAATAAAATTTGATGCTTTTTACAAACAATATTGGCCGGAACTATACTATATAGAAGCTCCGCATTTAGGGAAGTATAGATATTACGTGTGTCCATCAGGACTATTAAAACCGGAAGAAATACCAGAAGGATGGGGTTTGTATTGGGTAAAAAACGGCAGATTCTATAAGAAGAAAGCCAGTAAATCATTCAAGAGGAACCTGTTTGCAGAAAATAATATCCTTGTCCATGCGTTAAGAAGATTAGGAAGACACGGACCTAAAGGGATACTTTTTAGAATTTATCAAAATGAGGTAATATGAAAGTTGATATATGGTTCCCTTTTTATGTAAATGATTATATAGCTGATACGATGGCTTTGTCCAATCGTGAACATGGGATGTATCTTTTACTCATGATACATTGCTGGAAAAAAGGTGTAATTCCAAAAGATATAGAAAAATTAAAAAAGATAACAAAAACATCAGAAGAAGATGTTAGCTTTCTAATAGGAATTCTTGAGGATTTTTTTGAAGAGCATGAAGATTTTTATATAAACAATAGATTGTCAGCGGAGAAAACGAAAGCGGAAAATAGAAGCAAAAGGGCACAAGAGAATGGGAGGCTAGGGGGTAGGCCAAAAGAATTCACTTCGATAAGAGGTTGCACAGCGATAAAGAAGCAATTAGATAAGGATTGGTATGAGATGGTGTTATTTTTCGATAACAAATGTTTATGCTGTGAAGAGAAACTCCCAGAAGGGGCAGTGCCGCTAATGGACCACATTATACCTAAATCTCTTGGTGGACAATTGGAAATTACAAACATTCAACCTTTATGCAGTGGATGTAATAGGGATAAGTCTAATAAACACACAACAGATTACAGATTAAAATTTATTGAAGACATACCAGAGAAACTAAAAAGCAAATGGTTTATAGCTGGAAAGCTAGAAGAAACCTATAGGTTAAAACTAGAAAACCAAAATAAAACATCTTCACATTCACATTCACATTCACATTCAGAATCATATAAACCTCCAGAGAAGAAACATAAATATGGAGAATATAATCACGTCAGACTGACAGATAAACAATTTAAAAAACTGGAAGAAGATTACGGATCTATTCATCTTAAAGAATTGATTGTTAAATTAGACGAAGGAATAGAAATACATGGTTATAGATACAAGAACCATAATCTAACAATAAGAAAATGGAATCCATTGAATAATGAAAAACCAACAATTAAATCAAAAGAATTAACAGGAACTCAGAAGGAAATAGAGAAATATCAGAGCTATATAGATTCAGATGTTTTTCCAGAGGACGAGAAAATCAAATTCAGGGATAAAATAAATGAACTGGAGGGGAGTGAATGAGTTTAAAAAAAATAAAAATAATACACATTGATCAATTTACCACGATGTGCGGTTTTTTTAATTCAGATACCCTAGAAGTAAATAATGGTTATAATTGTAATCATCCCGATTGCGAAGAGACACAAATAATAGGTGATAAAGAAATAGGAAAATGTTATTCGTTCAGTTGCCCTCTAGCTCCAGAAGTTGATCATCAGGACCTTAAAGAACATGATAAAGATTTATATAACGATTATAAAAACGATTCTGAGGTTAACGATTATGTAGTTGTTAATATGGAGGATTTCCCTAAAGATGCTTAAAGAAGATTTTGTTTTTAATTTAACATTAAAATATAGAGTTGGAGATACAGCAAAAAATTCAAAGAAAAGAAATGAATTATTTACCACCGAGCTTTATACTTTTATGAAATACTGTCCAGAGAAGCATCTTGAGGATGTATTTAATCATGTCAGCCGGTCTGTCAAAGAAAATTTCATTCCTTCTATGAAACATTTCTACGATTATGCCGAAGAAATGGAATTTATTACTAAGGGAGCAGTTAAAAAACAAAAGAAGGTATGGTGGTGTATCTGTAAAAAATGCAGAAAGGAATATGGGCCAAGAGGTCGGCGCTGTCCAGTATGTGGGAGCTTAAAATTCGATGTAAAATGTGCAGCAAAAGTTACAGAATCAATGCCGGGAAATATTGAACTTATACAGGAAGACTGCCCCATATGTACAATATATGAAAAACGGAATGAAGATAGAAATTATGTATTTGGACCAGAATGTAATAGTTATGGAATTGGAACACAACCGTTTGCCAATTGTAAAGATTGTAGCTGTAGAGTCTGTTGTAATAAATATTCAGATTTATTAGATAAAAATAATTACAAAAGAATCAGATCAAATATGATTGGAAATAAATATAAAATGCCATGGATTGACATAGAAAAATTAAATAAAAAGATTGTTAATGGAGGCAGGAATTGAAGAAAAAAAGAAGCAATAATAGATCTGATAAAAAGTATAAAATAGGAGATCTTGGTTCTATTTTTGTAGATAGGGTTTTAATACTGATAGAGGTAGTCGATATTGATCACGCTACACAGGAATATAGATGTTATTCTCTTAATCCAGGAGATATGAGAATATTCTGGGTGCCAGCCAGAGATATAAGAAGGTATCATGGATAATAAAATTTTAAAGTCTTTTGAAGAATTTAATAAAAATACCAATGAAATTGCAGTATCTCAATTTTTTGCTTTTGCTTTTGCTTTTGTCGCCGGGGCAGAAGCCGAAAAGAAAAGAATCAAAAAGAAGCTTAAAAAGGAATATTCTGTTTTTGGTTTAGATGATAATGTTTTAGAAGATCATATAAATGAAATATTGAGGGGATAATATGATATTTAAAATTTCTAAGAATAAAAGATCCTGTGATTTTGAAAATGAATGGGATTCCAAAACTAATACTATGAAAATATGTGGAAAAGATACTTATGTCCTGGCCGGTAAAAAAAGTGTATGTTCAGAACATTTACCATTTGTTATTTCATCTGCCGGAAAGCCAGAATACAAAGACCAGTACAATAATTATATACCAACAGGTAGAGTATTTTTAAGAAAAGTTGCAGAATATGAGGCAGATCAGTAATGGGTGGATCTTTTATTCACAGATCAGCAGATAATAATAATTTTAATACACACTACAGTTTAACAGAACAATTATTACAAAAAGAACATTTCAGTTCTTCTCTGCCTGTATTAGAACCAGCATGTGGGAAGAGTTGTATAACAAAAATATTAAATGGTCTGTTTTTAAAAGTTGATCAATTTGATATAAACCATCCAGTATCGTTACATAGAAAGGATTTTTATACAGAAAATAAAAAATATCCATACATAATCACCAATCCTCCTTACGGAAAAGAAACAGATAAATTCGTGATGAAAGCAAAAGAGATATGTACTGTAAAATTTGCTTTCCTTCTCAGGACTAATTATTTATCAGGACAGGCCCGATACAAAGCTGGAGCATATAAATGGCTGAAAAATATATATGTATTCAGCAGGATGCCGGATCTTAGAGCCCTAATACGTAGAGACGGTAAATATCCATCAGCTGGAATTGTTTATGCTTGGCTAGTGTGGGAAATAGGCTGGAATGAGGCCCCGAGATTTTATACAATAGACAATCAGAAATATATTTTAAAGGCGGGGGAATAATGGAAGATGGAATAGTTTTTTTCTACACAAAAGATAATATTTTATATCCGGTAGCAATGGATGATCAGGATTTTAGAATATGCAGACATTTGGTTAATCAGGTATTTACAAAAGATAATAAATTGGTAGTTTTGACAAATAGGCCGATGGGAGAATTAGAGAATATGAGGGAGAAAAAATGAAGAAGATTTTAATGTTAACTATTTTAATTATGGCATTTTCGGGATGTAGCTCGTTATGGCCTACCACAGACGAATTGCATGATAATATTTTTTCAGAAAGAGCGTCAGGCCACAATATCTATTATGGGGATTTTTCAGAAATATTGGTTATTGAGGATATTTCTCCATGGATAATGTCCAGAATAGTTTATATGCCGGATGAAGGCGATAAATGGGATGATCCTGAAGTGGTCCTTAAAAGAGGGTATGGAGATTGTGACGATTTTGCTATTCTAGTGATGAATATAGCGTATGTCGTATTCGGAATTGAGTTTGATTTAGTACTGGTAGATACGAATCTGGTAAGGATAATTGAGGAAGGTGGAGATATAAATCACGCATCAGTAGCCATTGAGAATATAGTTTTCGATGTGTATAACTTAAGCCGGTATTCATTAGATATACCAATTGCCTTTAGATATACTTTCTGGAAAGTTTTTAATATACCGGGAGTAATAAATGTTGTCTAAAATAAAATTATTTTTAATTATGAGAAAGCAGTTAAAAAGAGAAGATGGTTTTTTTTATAGAATCATAATGAATCATAGGGAAGATAACCCTTCTAAAAAAGAGCTCAAAAGGCAGATCAGAAAACTGGCTGGAGATCTACATCACCTACAGGTTAAACTCTTTACCTTGATGAATGATTCTGAAGATTATGAGTTAGCGATTGAGAGGAACAGGATATATTTTAAGCAGGAAGTTAAAAAACTCTCAAATCCGGCAGAACTAATAAAAAAAGCAGAAGATGTAACAAATCAGGCCAAAGGTCTTTTAAATAGATTCGAGAAGAAAATTGGAAACTAGAAAAGAAGTATACACATCGGCCATAGTAAAAATTATATGGGTTCCTGATAAAAGAGGAAATAAATGTAAAGGTTGTTTTTTTGACAGGCCGGAAGCAAAAGGTGAAGGTGATAACTGCACCGATAACATAACTTCAGAACTTAATATCCTAAGTTGCCGGTCTGGAGGGCATTACATAGGTGTATATGTCGATGAGATAGAAGAAGGGGATTAAAATGAGTTTATACGGAGATAATATACAGAAAGAAATAAAAGAACCTCTTGAAAAGGTAACAGAATTCTGGCAGAAAAACAAAACTTACTTCTTCGGAGATCGTGTAAACTGGGAAGGAAAGGAAAGAATACTAATAATTGGATCTTCAATAGGTGTTCCACCCTCTGAATTATATTTAATATGGAAGAAATATGAAGAATAATAATAGAAATTATCAAATGCTTTTTGAATCGGGGGGAAGATGAAACTTGACATACCAAAGATAATAAAAGAACACCATCAGGCTATGATTGATAAGGGCTTTTATACTTGTCTTAACTGCAAAGGTATATATATTAATAATGATGGAGCAAACCGAAATTGTTCCAATTGTATAAAAGATCCTGGGGTTGATACAAATAAAAATATAGGTGAACTTTTAATGTTGATTGTATCCGAATTGGGTGAAGCACTTGAAGCTCATAGAAATAATAAATTTACCGATTGGTCTGGATATAAAATGTTAATGGATATCCACAATAAAAAAGAATGGTCAAGAAATGATCTTAAAAAAGAAAATTTAAAATATTATTTTGAATGTAAAATAAAAGACACATTTGAGGATGAAATTGCGGATGTATTTTTAAGACTGTTTGATTTGTGCGGATATTTAGGGATTGAGCCAAAAGAATACCCCCTACTAGAAATGCAAACTTTCAAAAATATAGGTGCTGAATTTTTCTGGCTAACAGGAATGTTGACAAATCTTCCCGGAATCAAGATTTATTATGATCAGTCTGACTCTATAGATAAAGAAGTAGAGGAAATATCTCTTGTTATCAAAAGGCTGGAATGTTTTTGTGAACAAAATTCAATTCCTATAGAAAAACATATTCTTGCAAAAATGGAATACAATAAAGAAAGACCACATAAACACGGGAAAGAATATTGATTGAAAATTAAGCTCACCAAAGACGGGGGCTTACGGTTGTCTTCCTTGTTACCTGATATTTTTGGCACTCTATTGTACAAGGGTAAACCAGAGAGAGATACAGTCATTCGGAATCCGGCCGAAGATAAGGAAGATTTTTTGAAAAAGGATTATTAAATGGATATAAAAGAAGATCGTATTTTTTTATCAGATATATCTAAAAAATACGGATGGAAAACAAGAATTTTATCTCAGATAATATTTGACGCCGGTATAAAGGAAATCAGGGAAGCAAGAAACTCAGAAGGGGAAAAACAGAGGTATCTAAATAAAGAAGAAAATAAAAAACTGGAAGAATTTATAGCACATCCTATCTACAAAACAAAAAATAGCCTAAATAGTGAATACTGGGGAACTCCTGCTTTTTTAAGGATAACATGAGGGTTTATGGATACTAAAGAAATGGAAAACTTGGAAGAGTCTTATTTTGACGCTGCAAGATCTTACGGAATACCGGAATACTATTCAAAAGCAGTAGCCAGGAAGATTGTATACGGGGAGTCAGCATCTAAAATAATTGAACTGGCTTTCTCAAAAAAAGTATTATCTATGATGAATTTACCGGATGATTCAGCCGAAGATATAGCAAAAATGCGGAAATTTATACATTACGAAGTACCTACGAGATGCATAGAAAAGAGCTGGACCGGATTTAAGGACTACTAAATAAAAAACCCCTGAAATCTCAGGGGTTTAACATTTTCAAAATAGCCAGAATTAAATAGGATATGATTGTATGAAAAGCAAAGTAGATTAAGATTGATTTAATAATCTTAAATATAGTTATCAATGACAAAGTCCTTTCATATTTCAACCCCCTTAGATATTGCCCAATTCCATAATTCATCATCATTCATAATATATTCTTCAATTTTGTCATAATTTGACACATCGGCATCTGGAATTTCTGACAGAATTGAATCGATAATCTCATAATAAAAAAGATTAATAAAAGTATACATGTCAATCACATTGACTGCTCAGAGACATATTTTCTTATATTGTGCCGGTTACACACTCTTGATGCTTTGTTGTACTCACGACAGATAGTATCGGCTACATATGAAGTTACACCCCGTACTACTATTATTCTTTTACCGTTTTGATTGATTTTAATGATATTGAAAGTTTTTTCATCCATTTTGATTTTCCTTTAAGAATTTAATGTTCTGCTTTTCAAATAATCCATAACTAATTACTCTTTGGATTCAATGGAAATTGTTACTTTTTCAACTTCCTGAAGTGTGCTGAGCTTTGTTATTTTATCTCTGATTTTTTTAGGCAGAACATTTTTAATGTCTGGAAGATTAACGGTAACAACATCTTTGAAAGTTCCATAGTTAGTGATCTGTTTAACAATGATTCTAAAATTGTTCATAATTACTCCCTTAAAATATATTAATAATTTTCAACCGGTAAAAAGAATAATTTAATATTCTTACTTTCATTTTTATCTCCTCCTTTTTCTGTCTAATATAGCCGTTATGTATATTAATTCCTCTGGCTCTGGAACTCTATTATATTTCTGTTCAATCATGGTGATTACTTTTCTGAACAATGCGGGGAGTTCGCCAGATTCTACAAGGCTATTTACCTTATTTATATCACCACCGGATAAGATCTTTAAACACTCATACTGACATTTAATTTCATCTAAATGATTCAATGAAACACCTCCTTATGTTTATAGAATAAGATATGCCACCTTCAGGAATTAAACCCGACCGCATCACACGTACCTAGTAACAACTAACCAACAAAGGACTTTTAAAGCTGCTTAAGTGGCAGGGTAAAACCTATAGCTTAACCTAGATTAAAGCTATAGGTTAGTAAATCATTTCTTATATGTACCAAGGAATTCATACAATTCTTTCGCCAGAACAAAGCAGGATTTCTTTAATGTATCCCTTTTACAGAAATACTTATTATCTACATGAAAATAGAAATCAGTTATACAACCGCTCCAGCGTTCAGACATAGCAAATATTTCAATACAGTTATATGACCCCCAACGCATAGGAGGAAGAACGTTCAGCATTTCGTCAAACCGGTCGTAATCGATTTCTTTAAAACCGGTTATATAGGAATTTTCCTGAATATAAATAGCCTGATCAATATCAAGTATAACAACACAGTTTCGGCCGTCTTTAAAATATCTCTTCTGACTGTCTTCTATCCTTTGTGGGCTTCCGTCATTATTCCGGCCCCACTGGCCGAAGAAAACACCATCATCGATACGCTGTACTATACCGTCAAGAACATCATTTTTCTCAGGATCGAATAATACATTGTCCGTAACTCTATATTCTATATTCATACAGAAACCCCTACAATTATTTTTGCAGTATACAGCGCATTAGCAGTGTGTTTTCTGCTCCACGCCCCATAATTTCGACTCCACCTGAAACCCCTAGATTTTAGGTGGTCGATAATGGACTGTTCTGGTTTTTCATCATGGCTAATAACCACCCTATCATTATCGATAGAAATTTCCCCACCATCAAATCGAATCGGCTCAAAGGAAGCCTTCACAGCGATCCGGCTTTTCATGGTAAGAACTTTTTCTTTAAGCCGTTTTATCTTTGCGTTGTTATTTGTCAAAGAATAGCTAGCAAAACCATAGTCTCCATAGCAATCGGGTTTCATTAACCCCTCATCAACAACCTTTTCCGAAAATCCAGCCTCCACCAATTCCAGCCTCTTTTCTGAATGGTCCCCGGATTTTCTTCTGAGAATCTTGTTCGCCGTCTTCATAAGTTCTTGATTCTGGAATGTTTTTTCATAATCCTTCAATGCTTTGTCGAGATCCTCTTCAGGGGAAGGGGTTGGAACTCTGAAAACAGATTTTATATAACGTTCCCTCCATTTATCCCAGTTTTTATATGCGTTATCTTCATACCGCATATTTTTCTGATTTCTGGCAACTGGAAAGTTTGCAGGGCCGGTTATCATAGAACTCATACACCTTGACTTTGCATTAAGCCATGTATGGACATGGTTAATAAATTTCTCTCTATAATTCCCGGTACTGCCGGACTCATTGAGGATCTTTTCAAGATCCTCTTTTAACTGAGCTTCAACCCATTCAACAGTACTCTCGGCTCTTTTCTCAGGAGAAAAAGAAGTACCGGAAAAAGCACGATAAGCCAGATCATACAAACCGGTTATTTTTGATTCTAACAACCTTACATCTTCCATGGTATCACCTCTATAAATTAAATTTCTTCTTGATATTTTCAGCCTGAGTCCTGAGACTTTTTACAGTGTCATTTTCCCGGCTGAAACCATTGATAATAATAACAATACTCTTGTACTCCCGGATTGCCTCCGCTCTTTCGTTGCCGGTCATTTAATCGCCCCAGTTTCTATAAGTGCCGTGGTCGTCATCTACAACAATATATTTATTCTTCCCATTCTTGTACTTCATGTTTTTATTGTCTCTGTAGAAGTCCAGGTTTTCAAATATCTGTTTTCTGCCTATGAAAACCCCACCATGACCAAACGGCTTACGCTCCAATAGTCCCACGAATTCCCACGACTTACCATCGGACAAATAACCATCAGGCTTTTTAATCTGTCCGGTTTCATAGAATGTATAAAATTCATTCCTATTTGTTGTCCATACCAGTTTTTTAAATTCCTTATCTTCTCGGCCTAATCCATACCTTAATTCAGCTAAACCTAAGAGAGCTTCGTTAAGCCCGGATTTTATTGTATTTAAATTCTTTTCATAATCTTCCATGATTACACCTCTTGTCTCCTATTGCAGTACAGAGAACCAGGAATTCTCCATGTAATCGTTTAATTTCATGAAAAACAATGCTCAGCTCGGAATATAATGTTTCAAGTTCCATAATCACACCTCTTAAAAAAAGTTTAATTGACGAAGCTTTTTGAATGGATTATTAAATGTATTTTTAATTATTTATTTAAATCTCATAATCAATATAATACTAATTGTTATTAAATGCAAACAAATAAATAAAAAAGTTTTAAAAGATCGGCAGAATAAAGAAACATCTATAACACAACAAACATGTCCTATCTTATTAACATGATTCAATTAACACGATATATTAACACGATATATTATCGACCGAAAGATAAAAGGAGATAAACAGTAATGAATAAAATGAAAGATAATAAAGAACCACACAAAAAAGGTGAAAACTTCCTTAAGAACCGCCCGGACATCAAAGAAATTGAAAAAGACATTATTGCAGGTGTTTCATTACGACAACTCGGTTTAAAATACAATTGTTCTGACTCATCACTGTCGAGATACAAGAATAAATACTTGGTGGTAAAGTGCAGTGTTTCACAGGCGGAACGCAACTTGAAAGAAGGAGAGGAGCTTCTAAACCTATTACAGAGCCATATTGGCAATGTTGTGAAGCTTTCTAATGCATGTTTAGAGCAATTACAGGACCCTGAAAACCCTGATAAGCTGTTCTTAGGCGCAAGAGGAACGGAAATAACAGTATCTTATATGAAGACAACCGCATCTGGAACTCAGATTAAAGCTAAAGAAAACCTACAGGTTATGATTGATCGGCTGATAAACACAATGGATAATGACACGGTGGTTACAAAAATAGAGATAAATACAACAGACAGAGCTCACACGCTGATTGCTGCCGCAAATGCCCTGAATAAGCATATCAGGTTGTTTGGTGATCTCTGCGGGCAACTGGGAAATACTACGATCAATATAACTAACCAACCCTTGTTCGTTGCATTTACTAAAGAAGTGATTAGTTTACTTGCTCAATACCCTGGAGCCAGAGAAAAACTGGCCGAACAAATGAGACTGAGCTTGCCGGATGCAGAGGAGAATAATAATGACTAGAAGATTGAAAATAAAAGAGGCCGAAAAGCTAATGAGAAAAGAGCTAGAATCTATGACTTATGAGGCAATGGTCCACGACTTGATTACAGGCGAAGAGATGGAACTACTTAATTCTATGGTTTGGTCAGCCAAAATTAAACCTGAGAACAAAGAGGAAAACAATGTTAACAGTTGACGCTTTACTGAAAATGAGAAAAGAAGGGTTAGAACAATTCCATAATGAAATGAAAGCTATTGACCAAGCATATACTGGAGTAAATAAAAGGCATTGCACAGATAGAGAGATGGAAGAAGGCATGAACTGGCTTGAGGACAACTGGGAAGAGCAGAACAAACCGGCAGAGGATAAGAAGGATATTAAATGAAGATAACAATCAAAGACCTGGCTGATAGCATGAATACCAACAACTTAACAACCTTTGAATATAGCGGTAAATCACTTAATCTCCCTTACCCGACCGAACATCAAAACAGTAATAACATAAGAAACAATCCTTTAGTAAAAAAAAGTTACCCCCCCTACCCCCCTCATATAGCCGGGGTGGGTGAATATATTCTTCCCCCCGTTTTAGCTGAGCCTGCAAAATCTCATATTGGATCAGAGGTAAGCAATTCTGCACATAAAAAAGAATCGACAATAAATATAATAAATGATCTGAATAAACTCATGATGGGAATTGATGTACTGGAGGAACCAACTGAGTTTAAAGGGTTGCCGGGAAAAATTATGACGGAAAGTACTCCGTTGAGAAATGGGTCATCGTACTACTATAATAAGTGGATGGAAGATAAGCCGGGTAATATTACGGGAGATTTACTGGTAAGTCCAGATAGGAAGTCGGCAGGAGAGTGGTTAAGGAAACATACACAAACGGATAAAAAAAATCGGATTGCTACGCAAGGTGATATAATAATACCCGATGGAAACGGCGCACACGAACGGTCCGGTTTAAAATATCCCATATACAGCAAAGATTATAAAGTGGAAAAATTTCTACCGGTAAATAGAGCTGAAAAAGGTATAGAACCTCCTTGTATTGATTGGCCGTGGCTGGCGGCTGGCACTGAGCTGTGTCCTGAATGCCGAAATGCTGATGGGCTATTTTGTACTCAATGTGACTTGGAGTGTGAGGATCGAGGAACTGATGACGAAGGGTGTTGTGAAGGCCGATGTAAAGTTTGCGGAAATACCGGAGTGGTCAAAAAAAATGCTGGGGATACCAAAAGAAGAAAAGTTGCCAAGGAATATTCAGTACTGGCTAATTAGTGCTTTTAATATAGTCGGGAGGTCAGGAGGTGTTCTTTTATCTAGGCAAGCAATAGCGGCAATAATTGTTTCTGTTCAAACGTCTAGTGGCGCAGAACAGCGGTGTAAAAATGAAATACGGTAGAAGTGATTTTATAACCATCTCTGTTTATGTGTTTCTGATTCTTATTATTATAGAGGTATTAAATGGTACACCAATGTAACGGTTGTAGATTTCATTATATTACAGATTGCTTTGATTCGAAGGTTGTCTATAATGCTCTCTGTGATGAAGTGCGGAAAATATTTGTAGAGATAAAAAGAGACTGTTGTGGATTCAATCCAGGTGGAGCGGTATTGGATTTAGAGCAGCCGAGATGTGGATATTATGAAGAAAAGAGATAATAGGAGATATTATGGGGGTTTTTAATTTTAGCGAAATTTTGAATTGCCTAAAAAATGGGCAGAAAGTAGCAAGAGTTGGGTGGAACGGTAAAGGAATGTGGCTGAAGCTAATTAGAGGGGATGAGTATGATGTGAAAGATAACGGGGAAGGATGGGAAACACTCCCATGGATAGGAATGAAAACTGCGGATAATAAATTCGTTCCCTGGTTGGCCAGCCAAACTGATATTCTTGCAGAAGATTGGTGTGTTGTTTAGGCATGAGCTGAAAGCCACCTCCTATGGGGGTGGCAGGTTACGATGATAACGGGATATTAAAATGACTAAATATAAAATGGAGGATCATGTCAGAAGAATATTTTCTGATATGATTGATCCAGTGAGTTATATTGACAGGATCTGGAACCAGACATTCGAGTGGCAGAAAATGGCGCTTGATCCAGTCCCTAGAAATATCATACTCATGTGTGCGAGGCAGAGTGGGAAGTCAACAATAGTTGCTGGCCGAGGCCTGCATACAGCAAAACATAAAAGAAATGCTCTTGTGCTCATAGTGGCCTCCAGTAAAGATCAGGCCAAACAGACGATGCAGAAAGTTTCAGATTTTATTCAATTGGACCCGGAGCTTATTGAAATGCCCGGGGATTCAACCTTTGAGAAAAGATTCATAAACGGAAGCCGTGTTATTGTTCTTCCAGGAACAGAGAAAAGTGTAAGAAGTTATTCAGACCCGGACCTGATAATTATAGATGAAGCTTCGAGAGTTCTTGATGCTACATATAAAGCTTTAAGGCCTATGCGTACAGGGAACCCTAATTCCACTATTATTATATTAAGTACCCCATGGACTAAATCTGGATTTTTCTTTAAAGCCTGGACAAAAAATCCTGCATGGAAAAAGATTTTGGTTGTTCCAAGATATGAATTGATTGACGGGAAGATAGTCGAAAGACCTAAAGAGGAGAAATTTAAAGCTGAATATGTCAAAAAAGGAATAGATGCTTTTTATTCCCCAAGACACTCCCTTGAATTCCTTTATGAAGAATTAGGTGAGATAGGACCTATATGGTTTAGAAGAGAATATGGATGTGAGTTTCTGGAAGGTATGGAGAGTGTCTTTGATCTTGATCTGATTGAAAGTGCATATGATGATTCAATTAAGGTAGAAGGTATTGAAAATACGATGTATTCAGAAAATATAAAAGTAGACAATTTCCTGGACATTGTCTTTACGGGAGAATGAAAATGAAATATAGAAAGAAGCCTGTAATTATTGAAGCTGTATTATTAGAAAGGAATAGAGTGTCTTTTCAGGAGTGTTATTTATTTATAGGGGAATATACTAATCAGACTTCTCAAATAGGACAAGATAAATGGTATGAGTTTGTAGATAAAGAACTGGAGAAAGATGGAATAATACTTCAAGTTCTTGAAGGTGACCATTTAGCTAAATGGGGAAATATGGTTATACGTGGAGTAGAAGGTGAATATTACTCATGTGACCATGATATATTTAAAAAGACATATGAAGAGGTGACAGAATAAATGACAACACTAGTGGAAAGGATTGATGGGATAAAGAATCTGAGAGATATTCACGGACAGGATGTCAACTGGGATCATAGCGATTATATGATGGGAATTTATGATGGGCTGGAGATAGCTATTGCAGCTATGGAAGGCAGAGAACCTGTTACCAAAAATAAAGAAGGTGAAATATGAGATATTGTTGCTGTATGGATCTTGGATCGGAAAATGATTATGCAGCAATGGGAATTCTTGAAAGGATTGAAAAAATAAGAGATCCTAATATTCCTACAGTAAATTCAAGGCCGATAAGAAGCGAAAAAATAATGGTGGTATCGGAATTACATCTTAAATATTTAACACGGATACCATTAAAAACTACATATCCTAAAATTTGCGAAATGATAAAAGCTACAGTTGAAAATCCCAGATATGTAGGAGATATTCAGCTTGTAGTAGACAGAACCGGAATAGGGATACCTATAATGCAGATAATGTATTTATATGATCTTGCTCCGATAGGCATAAGTATAACAAGCGGGAATTCTGCAAATTCAACAAAACACGGATACAATGTTCCAAAGAGGGATATAGTAACCGCCCTTGTAGCTGCATGGCAGTCAGGAAGATTCAAGATGCCTCCTCCTGAAAAAATGCCGATAATAGAAACTTTCGTAGAAGAACTTCAGGGATTTAAAATGAAAATAGATCAAAAAACCGGTCACGATAGCTATGAGGCCTGGCTGGAAAAAATTCATGATGATCTGGTTTTAGCTATTGGTTTAGGTGTCTGGTGGATGGATAAAACACACGGAATTTCAAGTGTGGTTAATAGGAATGAAAATAGATGAACGAAAACATAGCCGAACTTATTGAATGGATATCTGAGATAGAACCGACATTAGAATACGGGCATTTGAATATATCAATTACAAAACATCAGGGAGCAATAACAAAGATTGTAAGAAATATATGTGATATAGAAAAAATAGATCAGAAGAAAAAACTATAGAGATTATTCGTTAAACTGCAATACATTTGACAAATATTGCAGGAACTTATAGAATAAGTGTTGAAATTGGTTGAATAAAGAGGTTCGACTCGACTTTGAAGCGAGAGATCTTCCCTATCCATAATGGATAGATTGGAAGATCTCTTTTTTTTTGTTAAAAGGATTCTATGGCTGATAATAGCGAAATGGTAAAAACAATAGAAACTCATTTTACATCTCTTAAAACAGAGAGACAACCATGGGCTGATACTGTTGAGGATGTTCTTAAGCTTGTTATTCCAAGTCGATCCAGTATGAATGTTAATACAGAACCAAGAACTTATACGGTAGATAGGGATGCTAGAGATGGAACTGCAAGATCCTCTGTCTATCTGATGGCTAACGGATTAGTAAGTAATGTATGTTCACCGAAAGCTCCATGGTTTAGAACTGTTCCAGAACTTCCTATTCATGAGGATATTCCTGGGTTTAGAGCATGGTTTGATACGGTTGATAGGGTTTTTTATCATATATTAAATACAGGTAATTTTTATTCAGGAGCTTATCAGGTATTTGTAGATGCAGGAACAGCGGGTCTTGGATCTATGATGATGACAGAGGATCTTAATGAGTTCACCGTAAATTTCACGACATATGCTCCGAAAGGGGTTTATATAGAAACTAATGCATTAAATGTTGTAGATACATTTTTTCATCATTTCACATTAACTGCAAGAGATATATTGGAAGAATATCCAGATGCAGATTTTCCTGAAAATTTCAAGAAAAATTCTGAAAGAAAACCATTTCAGAGATATGAACTTATTCATGCAATATTTCCTAGAAAAGATAGAGATATATATAAATTAGATAAAATCAATAAACCGTTTGCATCTATACATATTCTTTTAAATCATGATGTATTATTAAGAGAGAGTGGATTTGATAGTTTTCCTTTGAGTATTGACAGATATTCTTTTGATTCAGAGGAAGTTTACCCACATTCTCCTTCTATAGATGGTTATGCCGACATACAGAGATTAAATGAAATAAGTAAATCAACAACAGATGTAGCTCAATTGATATCTAATCCTACAGTGGCTGTCCCGGCAGAACTTTTTAATGACTATAAAATAGAACCGAATTTTAAATTAAAAGCTTATGATATGGAGAGATTGCCTACCCCTATACCTATCGGGCAGGGATACCCAATAGGAGTTGACAGGGAAGTTTATTATCAGAATATTGTGAAAGATCATTATTTTACAAATATATTTTTGACAATTGCAGCTTCCGATACCCCTCAGATGACTGCTACTGAAGTTCTGGAGAGACAGGGTGAAAAAGCTACTGTTCTGGGTGGATTGATTACAAGGCTTACAAGAGAATTTCTTGATCCGGTATTCCAGAGATTATTTATTATAGCAGCAAGAAATAAATGGATTCCAGAACCTCCTCCAGAATTACTGATAAGAAATATTCCAATAAGAATAGATTATATAGGACCTCTGGCCCAGGCTCAGCAAAGATTCTTAAAAACACAGGGACCAATGGCTTCATTACAGAACTTTATTCCATTACTTCAGGCTTTTCCTAATATGGCATTTATTATTAAAGAGTATGAGTTAGCCAAACAGATTCTTTCCGGCAGCGGTATGCCGGGTTCTGTAATAAGAGACGAAGGTGAATATCAAGCTATATTAGCGCCGATACTTCAGGCACAGGCACAGGCACAGCAGGCTGAGACTATGGAAAAAGAAGCCAGTGCAGTTAATAAGGGATCAAAAGCGCCAGAGCCGGGATCTCCTTCTGAAGCTTTATTACAAGGAGAACAACTTGGATAACGAGAATATAAAAAGAACAGAAAGAGAACAGATGCTTAAAGATAGAGAAACTGTAAGAGGTGTATATAATTCAGAAGATGGAAGAACAGTTTTAACAGATATTCTTGCTGATCTGAATTTCTTTTGTGGTGACATAAAGACAGAACAGGAAATGGCAAAACAGAACTCCGCAAGGGTTCTATTAAATAGATTAGGTATTTGGCAGAAACATAACGCTAGACGAATAGTCAACGCTTTAATGGATATGCCCTATTACCAGAAGGATGAACATGAATGATTAAGGTTTTTAGGAATCAAGACGACAAGGGAGGGAATCCGCCAAGTGATCCTCCACAAGAAGTTAAGACCGTAGAAAAAACTGGATGGGGATCGGCTGTAAAAGATGAAATCTGGAATGTACATGGGGAAGAATTATCTAAACATAAAGATATCAACTCTGTGATAGAAGATTATTATAGCCAGAAAGAAAAACTTTCTAAGTCTATTAATAGACCTGGAGAAAGTGCTTCTGAAGAAGAAGTAAATAAATTTAAGGAGAGTATGGGAGTACCCCTTAAAGTAGAAGATTACGTGTTCGGAGAAATACCCAACGGAGCAGGGAAGGATGAGAATTTTGATAAATGGTTCAGAGAACAGTCTTTAAAAAGAGGTTTAACCAAAGACCAGGCAAAAGAGTTTTACAATGATTGGAAGTCTTTAGAGGCAACCGGAATAAAAGCTCAGACTGAATCCAAGGTAAAAGCCAAGGAAGAGACTGAAAAAGCCATGAGGGTAAAATATGGTGACAATTACGAGGCAGCAATGGCCAAAGTAACCAGAATACTGAATTTCGGTGGAGATGAATTTAAAGCCAAACTTAAAGAGACTGGCCTTGATAATGATCCCGGATTAGTTCAGGTTTTGGCAAAACTTGGAGATATGATTTCCGAGGACACTATAAATAAACCTAAAGGTGGAAATGAACCTAAGAAACTTTCCGCAGCAGAGGTAATGTATCCAGAGCAGGGTAAATAATAATTCCGAGAAATCGGAGAGGAGAATCAAATGGCAGCAACAAGACCTACATATGTAGATTTAGCAAACCGTCTTGATGAAAAAGACAAAATTGCAATGATTATAGAACTCCTTCATGATACAAATGAAATCCTTGATGATATGGTTCCAATAGAAGGAAATCTTCTAACAGGGCATAGAACAACCGTAAGAACAGGACTTCCAAGTGTAACATGGAGATTGTTAAACTATGGTGTTCAGCCTTCTAAAAGCCAGACTTTACCGATTACAGATGTAACTGGTATGCTGGAGGCTTATGCAGAAGTGGATAAAGCCTTGGCTGATCTTAATGGAAATACAGCAGAATTCAGACTTTCTGAAGATATTGCATTCCTTGAATCAATGAATCAGGAAATGGCTTCTACTATATTTTATGGAAATGTAGCGGTTGATCCAGAAAAGTTTACCGGATTCGCTCCGAGATATGCTTCTCTAAGCACAGATATTGACAAGAGTGGATATAATATAATCGATGCTGGTGGGATAGGACCAGATAATACTTCTATATGGTTGATTGTCTGGGGGAACAGTACAGCTCATGCTATTTACCCTAAAGGTTCAAAAATGGGATTCACCCATGAAGATCTTGGACAGCAGACTCTTACAGATGCAGCAGGTGGTCGTTATGAAGGTTATAGAACTCATTACAAATGGGATATTGGATTGACAGTAAGGGACTGGAGATATGTTATTAGAATTGCGAACATAGACTGGTCTGCAATTATTACCGATACTTCAGCTCCTGATCTTGTGAAATTCATGATTGATGCGGCAGAACAGATCCCTAACCTTGCAAGAGGTAATGCAGCTTTCTATATGAGAAGAGAGATAAGAACAGCTCTAAGACATCAGATTAGAACAGATACCAATGTTAACCTGACTGTTGAGACAGTAGAAGGTCGACGTGTTTTGAGTTTTGATGAGATTCCCGTAAGAAGAGTTGATGCTCTTATTAATACCGAAGCAAGAATAACCTAATCAAAATAAAGGCCGGTTAATCCGGCCGAGGAGAAAAGATGTATATAGATAAAGATTTAGTCTATTCAGCTGATCAGGCAATAACAGCGACTGCTGCTTCTACAGTAGTTGTTAATCAGATAAAACCGGGTGGACCTCATAGAAAGGCTTATCTTTTTGTGAAATGTTCAGAAGTATTTAATACTTTAACTTCACTGGATATTATTTTTCAGACTTCGGATGATAACTTTTCATCAGACACCACAGAAGTTTTTAAAGTAAACTTCCTGCTTGCTGTTTTAGCTTTAGATGCAGTACTGATTGAAATTGATATTCCAATGACTATAAAGCAGTACACAAGATTCTACTATGCTGTTAATGGAACAGATCCGACAACAGGTAAAATTTATTCAGCAATAGTCCCTGATATTGAGAAAAGGATTGTATAATGGCAGTACCTAAAAAAGCAGTACCTAAAAAACCGGCAGAAGCAAAAAAACCAAAGATTGTAAAAGGTTACATAAAAGCGGAAGGTGGAATATATATTGCAAAAAAAGATTGTACCTTTGGTATTTCTTTCTTTAAAGCAGGGAAATCTCTCAAAACAAAAGACGGGCAGATTATTCCACATCACTTTGTGAAGAAGGCAGAATACAAGAAAATGCTGGTTGAACAGGAAGAAGATAAAACACAAGAGGAAGACGATCTAACATAAAAAAAGGGGGCTTAACGGCCCCTTTGTAGCAGGAGGATACATGAGTTCTCAAGTAGGAATTTGCAATATGGCATTAACAAGGTTAGGTCAGCAGAGGATTACATCTCTGAGTCAGAGTAGCCTGGAAGCTCAATTTTGTTCTTTATATTATGAACAGACAAAAGATGAATTATTAACTTCACATGAATGGAGCTTTGCTGTAGAGCGTAAAGTCCTCGCGGCAGTATCCGGTGATAATTTTACTGAATACTCATATAAATATTCATTACCTACAGATTATCTAAGGGTTATTACCCAGATAAGTAGTGATGATTATACTGATTTAGAAGATGCATACAGAATAGAAGGCAAATATTTATTATCAGATTTAAGCCCTAATTATATAAAATACATAAAACATATCACACAGGATAATGATCTCCCCACTCTTTTTGTAGAACCATTTTATCTAAGACTAGCTACTAAGTTAAATTTAAAACTGACACAGGATCAATCTCTTATGAGATTATTATTTCAGGAATTCTCCGGGGCTATGCTATCGGCGATGGGAATTATCGGGGCAAACGACAGAGAAGCGCCGGCAGCAGTAACAAAATGGAGTGATTAGATGGCTCAAATAACTTATCCGATCCGTAATGATTTCTCTAAGGGAGAACTTTCCTCAAGGGTAGAAGGCAGGGTAGATCTTCCAGGATACTATCAGGGCTGTAAAATAATGGAAAATTGTATTATGGTTCCGCAGGGTGGTGTGGAGAAAAGGCCTGGAACTGCTTATATCGGGACAACATATAACCCTCCGGGAATAACAGCTTCAAGTGCTCCTGTTAAATTAATTCCTTTTGAAGTTAACGATAGTGAAATTTACATTCTTGAATTAGGACATAATTACCTGAGAATATGGGATGTTTTAAATAAATCGTTAGTTCAGAATGGAGGCGGGGATCTCGTAATAAATACAGAATATAATTCTGGAGATGTGCAGACTATTCAATATGCTCAGACTGAAGGAACAATATTTTTTGCGCATGAAAATTACCAGATAAGAAAATTAAAAAAAACAGAAGACGGATTCTTTTTTAATATAATGGGATTCAAAGCCACCCAATGGATAAGTTCTGTAGAATATAAAAGAGGCACAGTCATAGCCTATAATGGAGATTATTTTATATCTAATATCAAAAATACTGGTAATACTCCGACTATCGGAGATTGGAATGAATCTGGAACTGTTCTCCCTGATCTTTCGGGTGATATTACTGCATGGGTCGGAGGAGCTTATTCTATTGGAGATTATGCAGTTCATGGTGAAATACTTTGGAAAGCAAATTCTAATCATTCAAACAAAGAACCAGGGGACCCTGATTCTATTGCGGGATTTGTTTGGGTTCCGAGAAGAATAGAAAAATACGAATGGAAAAATTTTGGTGACGGATCTTATACTAGAGATGAATGGCTGAATGCAGTATACGGAGTAGGGAAATGGAAAATAGTATGGTTTAGTATATATTCTCAAATAATAGAAAGCGGTGGTTACGGAAAGCAGAGTAACTACGATATAGAATATCAAGAACCAACTGAAACTTTTGTTTATCATTGGGACGATACAGGTATAAGCCTTGCTGATATAAAGTCTCCCCAGACTCTTTTTGAATGGGATGTATTAGACACATATAATCTTAATGATTATGCATATGATCCAGGAGATTTCAGACTATGGAGATCTCTGAAGACAGTAACAGGTGGATCGTTAGCAGAAGGGAGATATTGGGATTTAATAACCGGAAATCCGTTGTATAACGAAGATGGGGATTATCCCTCTTCTATTTCGTTTATGGGTGATAGATTGTTCCTTGGAGGAACTAAAAATAATCCGCAATCTATTTCAGCTTCTAAAATAGGGGAATATAACAATTTTTCCATGAGTACAGATGATGATGATTCCTTTACTTTTAAAATAGCAGCCGATAGATCGAGTAGGATTAAATGGATGGCTGCAAAAGATGTTCTTCTGATAGGAACATCCAGTAGTGAATGGCTTGCTTCGGGTAGTGCTTCGGCTGCAATAACTCCGACAAATATTCAGGTTTACAGGCAATCAGCTTATGGGAGCGAATACCAACAGTCAATTTTTGTAGCGGATTCACTTTTATTTTTTCAAAAAGGCGGCCGTAAGTTAAGAGAGTATAAATATTCTAATGATAACAGGGCTTATCTTGCAAATGATCTGACATTTTTTGCAGATCATATAACACAGAGCGGAATATCTCAATCATCATATCAACAGAATCCCGATTCTATTTTATGGTCAGTAAAGAATAATGGAGATCTTATTGGATTAACATATGATAGGTTAAGTGGCATAGCAGGGTGGCATAGACATACAACTCAGGGAAGATTTGAAAATGTTGCATCGGTAAACGGATCAGGAGATGAAGATGTATTGTGGTTTATAGTAAGAAGAAATATAAACGGAACAGATGTTAGATATATAGAAGAAATGAGCACAAGAATTTCCACGACACAATCACTGGTTGTTTTTTCGGATTCATCATCAACACACATAGAGGGGGATGTATTTTCTATTGCAAATATAACATGGAGTGCATCAAAGATTACAATAACCTATATCGGAGATGAAGATTTTGCAAATGATGATAGAGTAAAATTTTTAGAAACAGGAATTCCAGGGATAGACTCAAAATCCCTTACTGTCAAAAATCTTAATACAGGGACAAAAACATTTGATTTATGGGATTTGCCTATAGGTGACTATTTTATTTTAGATGAATTTGATGACCCAGAGGGTGGCTCTTTTATGAAATCAACAGATACTATAACAGGGTTGTCGCATTTGGAAGGAGAAATTCTTCTTGTTCTTGGAGATGGGGCCGTATTCCTTAATAAGACAGTTTCAAGTGGCTCTATTACGATAGAATCTGAATGTAATACTATTGTTGTCGGATTACCATACACTATGAGATTGCAACCGGAAAGTATAGAAATTCCAAGAAGTAGTTCTATAAGATCAGACAAAAGAATTTCAGAAGTAACTCTAAAGGTATTTAACACATTGGGTGGATTTGTAGGCCCTGATGAGAACAATCTTCAGGAAATAAGATATAGGAATACCGCTGTTCCTTTTGGTTTTCCTCCTTCATTATTTACAGGCAATAAAAAAATTCAGTTAGATAGTTCTTCAACTGAAGAAGCAAATATTTTGATAGTCCATAATCAGCCATTACCAATGACTATTTTGGCTATAATTTCAGATATTTCATATTCGAGGTGATTATATGTGGCCAATGATTATATTAGGAGCGATACAGGCGGGAGCCTCAATCTTTCAGGGAATAGCGCAAAGCCAGGCAGGAGAACAGAATGCCAGAGTTTTGGAGCAGCAGGCACAACTCAGAAGGGAAGAGGGAGAACTTGTAAGAAGATCCTTATTTGAAAGAGCAAGAAGAACAAGAGTTCAGGGAGAAGCCTTCGTAGGAAGCCAGAGAGCGGGCGTTGCAAGTGCAGGGGTATCCTTAGAGCAGGGAAGCCCTTTGGCTGTACTGGCTCAAACCAGGAAGTCAATAGCTACAGATGTGGCAAGAACTAGAGAAGCAGGACAAAGAGCCTTTGCTCTCGGATTGAGTCAGGCAGATATATTAGGACAACAGGCAGATATTACCAGACAGTTTGGTACACAGCAGGCAATAGCTGGAGGGATTCAGGGAGGAACATCTTTTCTAGGAACTTTAAATCAGGCAAATATATATCAGAATTTCTGGCAGGGGTAAAATGTGGCACGTATAGATATAAGAAGAACAGCGACAGTAGGAATCCCAACTCAACCGACAGAAGTAGCCGGTCCATTAGCAGCTCCTGTATCTCCTGTAATCGGAGCAATAGGAGAGGCGGCAGGAAGAACAGCACAATTTGTTAAACAGTATCAACAGGCAGAATTCAATTTCATGGCAGTAGAAACAGATCTGGCAATAAGTGAAGAGATGACTTTATATAATAAAGCTCTAAGAACAAATCCTATTCTTTCAGACCCATACGGTACTGATGATATTATCACTAAAAAAGAAAAACACTGGTTAGCATTTTCAGAAAAGATACAGAAGAATATAATCAATAATATAGGTAATGAAAGACTTAGAAACGTGATGACTCAAAGGTGGAAAGGAAAAACAGAGGATATTAGAAACGATGTTATACAGTCTGCATTAGATACAAATATAGCGTATATGTCTAATAAGACTAATGATAATATAAGAAAGTTCGCTTCGGACATATTAACAGCAGATTCAGAAGCAGGAACTATGGTAGCTTCAGAATCTGCTGATACTGCAATAGCATTGGCACTATCTTCTGGATTCATAACTCAGGAACAAGCAGAAGATCATACTAGCTTTATAGATAGGAATGAAGTTCTTGCAGATGCAAAGTTTAGCAAATTAACTTTTACAGAAAGCAAAACCGCAGTAGAAGCTTCTAATCTTCCACAGGACAGAAAAGAAGAAGCTTTTCAAATTCTTAATGCAAATGAGCAGGAGAGAATAAGGTTAGAAAAAGAAGCATTGGCAGCCACTCAGGAATTAAATCTCGAAGATGGTTTTGGTGGTATAAGCACAAGGCAGATTAGTACCATGCCTGAACTTGACGCTATGCTTGCTGATGATGGTATATTTAATGCTTTAAACTCTTCTCAAAGTGAAAAACTTAGAGCAGCACTTAGAAGGCAGAATTCAGATAGAGATAAAGGGGCAAAACCGGATGACCCGGCAGCTCTCAGAAGATTAGATGATGCTCTTATGGCAAATACAGATAGAGCACCTTATTTGAGAATTCTTTATGATAATGCGCCTTTTATTCAAGCTTCGACATATATAAAATTTAGGGATTGGGCAGATAATCCTGCTTTCGGACGTAAAAATGAACAAGCAGTCTCTTTATATACAAAAGCCGTAGAAGATATGGGGAAGCAAGGCTTTTGGGGTAAAGACCCGCTAGATATATTATCAGGACAGAATGAGATGATGGAAGCGATGAGGGATTTACAATTTTCCGATGGATTAACAGCAGAAGAAATTGCTACAGAACAGGGGTTTACGGTAGATACAGCGAAACAACTCATAGCCAATTTCCAAGATCAAATTGTTAGTAACATTCTGAAAGATCAACCCATAAGAGAAGATGATGGGAACATCCATTGGACTGATATTGAAAAACTAATAAAACATGGGTTAGAAGGCAGGCTGGTAGGCAGGACAAATCTAGCAGAATTAGGCAATTTCCTTACAGATCCAACAATGTCTACTGATACCCTTCAAGATAATGTTGCAAAAACAGTCTTCTTTAAAAATTCTTATGATGATTTATCGGGTGCAGAAAAAGATAGAGTTAATGTTACCGTTGTAGTCGGGCAGATGTCTAGAAAAGCTGAAGATATTTTTAAACTGGATTATCCTGGTGTTGATGCAATAATGGGAATAGAGATTGAAACAAATCTTCCTACAGCAAGAACCGCAGACAATCTTTATAGACTCGAATTAGAAGGCAGAGAAGAAAAATGGAAAGTTTGGAATGGGCAAATTGGTGAATATATTGAAGATGAATCTGTTCAATTACCAGAGACAAGTACAACAGAATCTTTTGAAGCTGTAAAATTATGGAGAAAGCTTCAAGAACTTTTAAAAAGAACTCCCGATATAGATATAGAACCACTACAATTAAGGGGAGATGTACGAGGCGAAAGATTAAGACAATTATTAGAAGTTGACGAACAGATAATACCTCAAGGGAACGCAAGCAGACCAACTAGAGGCAGAACAAGAGGAATAGGGCAATAATGCAGATAATAGAGTACGAAGCTGGGAAAGCACAACAAAATAATATAGCTCCTGAACCAGTGAATTCAAAACTTCCGAAAAGAATAGAATTTACACCTCCGCAACCAGGACCGCCAAAGAAAAATCCTCAGATCATAGAATTTGGTCAATCTTTCGCACAGGCACAACAGGCAAATAATACAATAAGAAATTATCTTGAAAACGTAGATGATCCAATGAGTTCTATGTCTAAGATAAGAACAACGATGATTATGTCTCAACAATTAGGGTTATCTCCAGATTATGTATATAATAATTATGATCAACTGACAGAAAAGATATCAGGTATTTCTAACAACCCGCAGAAATTCGGAGAATATATAGGTAATCAACTTAAAACAGGAAGAATATATATCAATCAGGTTGAACTATGGGCAGATATTAAGAATAATCCAGAATCAGATAGAAGGGCTGCATGGTTTCAGGGAATAGAACTTCTTGAAAAACAAATTCCTCCGGTGGACATTTCTGATAAAGGATGGTTGACAGGAATGGTTGGTTCAACGGCCAACCTTCTTCCTTATTCATGGGCCGTAGGTAAACATCTTGTTCCCGGAGCAATACTAGCTTTATTATCAAAAGGATTAATGGGAAAAGAGTCAATCGGATTGGGATTGTCTATCTTAGCGAAATTTGCTATCACGGCGGGGAATGCAAATTCTTTTGGAGAATCATTAGACCTAGCAGGAGGGATAATATTTGGTGATCTTATGGAAATGAGAGATCCAGAGGGGAAGCCTGTAAATGAAGATATCGCTAGAACAGTAGCTAACTGGGGACAGATACCATATGCAGGACTTGAATTCCTTGGTACTAAATTATTGGTTGCAGGAACAGGTCCTATATCCGATGCTCTGAAGAAAATAGGAGCAGCCAGAATAAAACCTTTTCTTGAAAGAGCTTCAGCAAGAGCTTTAAGTGGCTTAACTGTTGAAGGGGCTTTTAGGGGAGCTTTGGAAACACTGTCAAGAGGTGTTGTTAAAGTTGTAGGAACAGCGGTTGCCGGAACCGGAGAAGAAATATTTGAAGAACTTTCTCAGGAAATAATCCAGAGAACAGCTAATGAGATAGCCAAAGAGTTTACAAACGAACTAGAAGGTACAGAATTTGAACCGGAAGATTTAGAGGATTGGCAAAGTGCCATGATTGAAACTGTAAAACAGACAGCACAGGCTACTTTTCTATTACAACTTCCTAATATGGTGAGAGCAGGAACTCAGGCAGGAAGGATTGTTGCCAGAAAAGAAGAACAGATACAGATCGATAAAGAACTATTAGAAGAAGATGAAGTTATAGGATTTGCCTCAATCGCTACCGAAGAAGAATTTGATGAAGCAGTAGAAGTATGGTCAAGAGAAGAAGATTCCAGAGAACTTAAGAAACCGGTATTTACCGTGAGTGAAGAAGCAGTTAAAGCTCGGGCAGAAGATGGATCTTCTCTGGGGAATATAGATTATACCTTTGATGAAGAAGACAATATTTTAATAGATGAAATAAATCTGGAAGAAGGGATTGATATAGAGGTGGCAGATGATATGATGGATGCCATAAGAGAGAAATTCCCTGACAAGATAATTGTGGAACCTACAGAGATTTCTCCTGAAGATCTTTTAGGCAGAACTCTGCAAGATAGAGATCCGGTAATAAAAGAATATAATAAGATAATTGATGATCTTCAGACAGAAATAGAAACATCTGAAGCTTTCATTGAGGATGTTGATTCTCAAATACAGACTATTCAATCGGCCATTGAATCGACAGAAGATAACGAAGAGAAGCTTGAACTATTAGAGAGATTAGATGATCTCAAGGAAGATCTTGAATTTGCCCAGATAGATCTTGATACCGGCATAACTTCCATAGAAAGAATTCAGGAAGAGAAATCAACTTTACTGAAAACAGATCCTAAACCGGAATTTGAAATGGATTCTCAGGAATTTAGAGATGCCAACCCTATAGAAAAAATAAAGGGTGATTTTATTAAGACTAAACAGGGTAAAGAATTTAGCAGAAAATTAAAAGAGAATTTTCCGGTAATGACACCGCAGGAGATCGAAGGGGCTGTGGAGCTCGTATCACTGAGAGCAAATAGACTTGATGTTTCACCGGTAAAATATATTAAAGATACCTTTGTAGAAGATATTTTTGCAAAACCTGGGGATAGTATAGATGTTCTGGGAAATAAGCATAAGGCGGGTGTTGACTTTGCAGACGAAGGCAGGGCAATGCTTTTTGTAAAAGACACTTCTGATTTCTCTTCATGGGTTCATGAATTAGCTCACATTTTCAGAAGAGAATTAACTGAACAGGAATTAAATGTAGCTTCAGGATGGGCTACAAAAGAAGCAAGAAAACAACTGATTTCAAATTTAGCACAGGCCGAACTGTTAGAAGATCGTTTAGGTATAACCAAAGTAAAAAAAGAAATAGAATTATTAGAAACCGGAGAATGGACTAATTCTATGGAAGAAGTTTTTGCTGAAGGTTTTGAGAATTACATATGGGAAGGGAAGACGGATCAGGAAGGAATGAAATCCATTTTCCAGAAATTTGCCGAATACATGAGAAAAATCTATATTTCTTTCCGGGAATCACCACATATCACAAAAGAAATGAAAATGCTGTTCGATGGCCTTTTATCGGAAGAAAGGCTGAAAGATTTAAATGATGGAACAACAGTTGAGATTACAAGAGAGAATGCCGAAGGTAAACTTTTTCAGACAGATAAGAAATTTGATTCAATGCCGGAGAAGGATCTTAATCAGTCAATTGAAGACTTTGGCTTAACTGAAGACATAAATGAAGCCGGTTATGTGCTTCCTGATGGTCGTATGCTGGACTTTACCGGAAGAAAGGGTTCAGAGGGTTATATTAAAGAGGGAGATCGCTATGTGGCAACTGGCAGAGATTATCTGGCAGGAAGAAGATTCGTATTTCATTCAGAAATACATACAGCAATAGAAGTATTTCTTGATATGGGTGGAGCCCGTGTGGATGCCAGAAATGGATTTGCTGATCTAGGGGCATTACCGACTCCAGAACAATATAAACAAATCAGGAAAATAGTTGACCGTGGAGAGGTTCAGATAGAATTGGCCGATGGTACACGAAAGGATTATCTTATTTCTTCTGCCGGATTTACAAAAGTGAAAGCCCAGATAGACAGATTTTATGCCGGTAATTCAATAAATCGCAACGCTCTCTTCCAGCCGGATAAAGATGAATATGTTAAAAAGATAAAAGAAGCTGTAAATAAAGGATATGATGTTCCTATAAAAATACTTAAGCAATTTCCTGATGAAAAATGGGCGGTCGATGAAATAGAGAGAAGAAAGGATAATGCTGAAATGCTTTCTGATTTTGACTGGCTTACAGAAATGGCTCAAGGCTTTGATACTTATGAAGAATTTAAGGATGAAGCGGTATTCGGGACTCAGGACATAGGGGATAAATGGTTAGAGAATTTCTACGAAATAGCCAGACAGCAGATATCTACAATAGATATAAACGAAGGCAATAAACGATGGATTAAAAAACTCACAGATAGATATATTATTGATTCGATAATAGCAATGTCAAAAAATGTAAAGAAAGCCAGAGATGCAGGAGTTCCGGTAAGCTTAGTTGCACAGGCAGAAAGATACAAAACAAAGAAAACAATAAACGATTCTCAGATAGTTTTAATCAGGAAGATCTATAAGAACAATCCGGCGAAGATGCGGGAGTTTGTAGGAGAATTTGGGGGCGATAAAACAGAACTAAAGAAATTACAGAAAGAAAGAGAATTTGCCAGAGAATTCGAAATAGTCGATGAAATGAAAAGACCCGAACCTTTCGCTAAGAATAGATATAAGATATTAAGAGAACTGGAAGATGTAAGATTACAGGGCAAGGTTAGAGACGGATCTTTGACTCTTGAAGAAATTGACATTATTCTTGCCGAATCTGAAAAAGTTATCAGAGATGATAATGATCAGATAAAAAAGCTCACTAAAGAATTTGCCAGAACTAGAAGTGAAGCAGTAAAGGCAGCAATCAAAAAAACCAAGGATGAGCGGAATAAACACTATAAAGATAGGGATTCCAAGAGAAAACTGAAACAGCACATAAGGGATTTAGGGAAATATATATCAAGACCTATCCCTACTACTGTAGCAATTGAACAGAGATTGATTATTGAAAGCCTGAGAAAAACAGTCGATCCTCATTTCAGGACTGATATAACCATAGTTAAAAGAGAAATAGATAAGGTTATAGCCGGGGATCTGACAGCAAAAGAACTCGGGATTACACAGAAGAAGCTTGAATCCCTAAACAAAAAAAGTCTTGGAGAAATCAGCGTTGAAGAACTTGAGAATATGAAGAGTCAGATAAAGGGATTGATCAATATTGGAAAGGCAATAAAGGCAGCCAGGAAGGAAGCTAAAGAAACTAAAGATTTATCACTAGTTGAAGCTTTTAATAATGCCATGACCAAAGGAAAAGCTATCCCTGATCAGCCTCCTTTTGTATCTGAAAAAAGGAATTTGAAAGATATACCTGAAGAATTCTATTTAGGCAACATGAGACTTGCACGGGTGGCTGATATGATGGACGGCGGGATAGGAATTAAGGGTGGAGATTTTAAGGGTCCTATCCATGATTTCTTTGTCAATGATTTTGACGATGCCACTAACGCAGAGCTTGAAGAGTTCTTTAAAAGAAGAGATGCATGGGAAGCAAAATATAATGAACTGGGTATAACAGCAAAGGAATTGAGTAAAGTATATGAAATATCCGGTTTAAAAATAACAGCAGCAGAAATAGCAGGAGTTTATGCTTTTTATAGAAATGAGAAGGCAAGAGGACATGTTGAGTTCGGAAACGGAATAACAGAGAATATGCGGAATGAAATGGTCCAGGCAATTCCTGAAAAAATATTAAGAATGGCCGATTATATGATAGAAGATTTCAGTGGAGATAATTTTGAAAGACTCAGGGATGCGAGAAGGGTTGATGAAAACAGGGAAACAAAAAGAGAAGATAATTATATGCCCATACATACCCTGTCCATGTTCTCTACAGGAGTTGAGGCCGAATTAAGTAATCGGGACTTTAAAAGAAAAACTTTAAAAAAGAAATTCCTGCTGGAAAGGAAAAACATAAGTGAAGAAAGTCATAAAGAAATAGGCGGGATAGAGCTGGATATTTTTTCAACATGGGAAGCTGACGTAAGAGATCATGAACACTATATAGCCCATGCTGATATAATATCAAGAGCAAACAGAATTTTATCTAACAGTGATTTTAAAGCAGCTACAAGAGCTACAGGTTTTAAACTCCATGCGAATGAGTTGCAGCAATATGTTAATAGGGTTGCTAATCCGAGCATAAACAAATCTCACACAGTCTGGAACAGGGCGGTAAGACATTTAAGAAGATCCAGTTCTATAGCTTATCTTTCTTTTAATGTTGTCACCATGATGAAGCAGGCCCCTTCTATTGCTTTATTTATGGGATATTCTTCACCGGCTGATTTATTGTCAGGAATGTATCAGACGATTACAGCTTTTGAGAAGACAAGGGAGATCATGGAACGACTGGCTCCACAGATGAGAGAAAGATCAGTTGAAAGATATATTGATGAATTAAAGAAAGCGGCAAATAAAGATTTTCTAAAAATTGTAGAGAAAGTTGGGCTTGCAGGAATGAAGGGAATTATCAAGACAGACCAGTTGGTAGTGACTGCCGGATGGAAGGCTGTTTATGATAAAAACAGAAGAAGCATGTCTAAAGAAGATGCAGCCAGAATTGCTACAAGAGCTGTATTGAATACACAACCGGCTTCTTCAGCTAAAGATGTTGCAAGGATATATGCCGAAGATAACTTTCTTTCTATCTTTCTACAGTTTACAAATCAGCTTAACCAGATATTCAACATAGCAACATACGATGCTCCGCAGGCTTTACTGCATCATCATTTCGGTAAAATGTCTGGATTATATATGGGTCTGACTATTTCCGCATTGGCCATGTGGATGATTGCTAACAGAAGACTGCCAAGGGATGATGAGGATTTTAGAGAAGTTTTTACAGATCAGGTCGTGAATTCCCTACCGGTATTCGGCAGAGTGGCAAGTAGTGAAATGGATGGATTTAATTATACCTTGCCGATACTAACGCCTGTAACAAAGGGTATAAGAGGTTTATCATTAGCAGGGAAAGCCTTGTTCGGGGAAGAATTGTCAGAGAAGGAACTGGAAAGAATGATATTTAGCATGTATGAAGCGGTAGGTACCGGAGTCGGGATACCGTATATAGGACCTAAAAGAATATATGAAGGCATAAAAAATAAAAAGCCTTTACAGTACATAATGTTTGGAGGTGAAATAGATGATACAGAATGATATATTATATTTACCATATGATTGCGATGGGGTAGTAGAAGAATTTAATATTACACCGTTGGAATATCTTAAAACGGCCGAAAATATAGCTGTTTATTATACTGTAATAGCGACAGGAGCAGAATATCCTCTGGTAAAAGATACCAACTACACAGTCGATACAGTAGCAGATACAATAACCACTATTACCGGAGATATAACAGGACTCGGTTCTACTTCCAGCCCTTATGCTTCAGGCATAAAACTGACAATAAAACTGGATGCTCCCTATACGCAATTGACCGACATAACAAGCAATGCTAATTATGATCCTGAAAATCTCGAACAGACTTATGACAAAAATACAATCCTGACAAAACAGAATAAAGACGGAGTAGACCGGTCTGTAAAACTTCAGGAATCGGATGTAGGAATATCTATGATCATGCCTCCTATTGATGATCTTAAGGGTGGTGTTTTAGGTTTCCATATTACCACAGGTGAACCGGAAGTTCATCCGGGATTTATCCCAAGACAATATGATGCAGGATATACCTATTCTACTAATGATATAATTCAGGCAGATGGATTATTTTATATTGCTCTACAGTCAACACTAGGAAATGATCCTGTAGTGGGAGCTTACTGGGGGCTTTACAATCTTCAGAATATAAATGCTTGGGATAATGGCACAACTTATGCCTTGGATGCGGTCGTATCTTACCTTGGGGACCTTTATATTTCTTTACAGGCGAGCAATATTGGGAATACTCCCTCTTCTTCCCCTGCATATTGGGAATATTGGCAGAACGCAGATAAAGTTAATATAACAGATTCAGGAGGATATTTTACAGGAACAGAAGTTGAAACAGCTTTACAGGAAGTAGGACCAGTAGTAGGAAATGTTGATCAGGATGTTAAGACTTCATCCTCTCCAACCTTCAATGGGATTCAGACGGATAATATTGTCCTAAAAACAAAAGTTATAGAAATTGGCGATTGGGATATGGATACAGATATTACCGCAATTGTAACTCACAATCTTAATAATTATAAAAATATAAGGAGCTTAAACGTTACAGTTAGAGATGATGCAGATACCCTCTATAGCTCTTTAACAGAATCCCCTCATACTTCAGGAGGAGCGACTATATCTGTTAGAAGAGCGGCAACAGGAAGTATGTTTGATAATGTTAATTATAACGCAACCGGGTTTAATAGAGGGTGGGTAACAATAACTGCTGAAGTATAAAAGAGGGAAGAAGAAATAATGTCATTATCGGCCGAGAGAAAAAGAGAGATCAATAAACTCATAAGCTTAAAATCCTCTGAGAAAAGAAAAGTTCTCAGAGGAGAACGGGGGCTTCCCGGCAGAGAGGGAAAACAGGGAAGAGATGGAAAATCTGGAATAGACGGCGATAAGGGTTTAGATGGACTCGATGGTCGGGATGGAAAACAGGGTCCTCAGGGAATCCCCGGCATAAACGGAAAAGATGGCATAAACGGAAAACAGGGACTAAACGGCATATCAGGGAAAGACGGCAAAGACGGCCTGAACGGAAAAGACGGCGAAAAGGGCGAACAAGGGGAACGAGGTGAGAAAGGAGAAAGTGGTCCCAGAGGAAAAACTCCCATAACTTCAGGTGGTACAATGTCGGCAGGAACTCTACTTGAGAAACTTTTAACTGTTGACGGTGATGGTTCAGGCTTAGATGCTGATAAATTAGATGGAGCACAAAAAGATACAGATGGAACATTATCAGGTAATAGTGATGATAGCATACCAACAGAAAAAGCAGTAAAAAATTATGTAGATAATACAAGGCACTTACCCATAGGTACTATTATAATGTTTGATGCAAATCATATAGGAGGAGGCAGTGGAGGAGCTTCAGGAGCATGGACAGATAATTCAACATTGCCAGGCTGGTATGCCTGTATATCAGGAAATGATTCATGGAATTGTCCTAATTTAGTAGATAGATTTGTAATGGGAAAAGTAGTCGCAGGAGCAGGAACAACAGGAGGAAGTAATACAAGAATATTAGTAACAGCTAATATGCCTTCGCATAGACATTATGCAACACATAATCATGGAGCAAAAACCTCTGGAAATCCTAGTGCTAATCATAGTCATGCTTATTATAGAACAGGAACAAGATATAATACAACCGCAGGAACCATTACAGATGAAAGTGCAAAAAACAGAAATTGGGTATCAGTATCTTCGGGAACTGTTTCGGCATGGCATACACATACAACAGATTTACCCATTATCGGACATTATTCAGATTATCAGGGAAGTGGATCAAGTTTTGATAATAGACCAGCATACTATTCAATTATTTTTATTAGAAAATGTATTTAGGAGGAGTTATATGTATGGTATAAAAATAGATGATAGACTTTTATTAAGAGAGTCTATAAGGGTTATAGATAGAGATTCAGATAATTTAACAATAACAATAAATGTTGTTCCTTTAAAGGGAGTTCTTTATTTAGAACAAACATTAGAACAATCTTGTCAGATACATCTAACTTTTTCAAAAAAAGAAAATAATATTTTATGGGAATTACTGAAAGATACAGTAAATGAAAATATTATAGATTTTATTTTTAACATCAGTCAGAAATGGAAAAAAGTTTTTGATGCTCCTCCGCCAAAAAATATAACAAAAATAGTAAAAGAACCGGATGGGGAAAAAGTTCTTGTTGTAACTGGAGTTGAAGAAAAAACAGAAAAATATATAGAAAAAGAAAAAATTGAACAAGCTTATTCTATGTTGATGTCTTTTTTAAAACTTATAGAAAAATATGACTTTGAAATGATTACTATTTAAGGAGAAATATAAATGGAAATAAGAACAATAAAAAAAGATTATAAAATATTTAAGAAATATAGTATTCCTAAAGAATGTGTATTAACATTAGATGATACATTAAATCAATCTGTTATTATGATTCAAACAGAGAAAGGAAAATTACAAGAGTGGACAAGAGGTCGAAAAAATATAGAATCATTTTTAGTATATGGTTATGTTCGTATTCAGAAAAATTGTCCCCATAGAATTGGTAAATGTATTTGTGAAAAATGCTCTTTATTTGTAATTAAAAATGGAACAGGAGATTGTGCTCATGTATGGAGTTTATTTAGAAAATAAACATAAAATTATTTGGAGGGGTTGTGGGCAGTTTTTTCAGCAATATGATAGGATATGGTACAGCAGGGATTCTTTTCGGCCTGATAGTAATTGATGGCATGTGGAGTCGGCATAACGAAAAAAAGATAAATGAAATAGAAAAACACGATGAGAGAATTGATGCCGAATTAAAAGGAATAAGTAAAAAATTAGATTTGATCATGAATCATTTCACTATAAAGGGTATGGATAAATGAATACAGTTTTAAATAGAAGATATTATCCGTCTAAATACCAGATATTATATGAAATGGGGAGAGCATTTACATTCTCTGAATTTTATACCTTTGCTGTTTCTGAGGTTAAAGATTTTGTTGCCGACATAACCACATTAACAAGAGAACATGCTGAAGCTATTGTTCCTACTATTACGGTTCTTGGCGCATCTTTAACAATGGAAATATATAGTGGAATTACAGCAGACACAGAAGGGTCGGGTTCAGTTCTTCAGGGATTCAATAGAAATGGTGATTTTTATACAGAACTGCCGGAAATGAGGTTTAAATTAAATCCAACTATAACTGATTTGGGAACAAGGTTTTCTGGAATACCGATTCCAGCATCTTCGCAAGGAGCATTTTCAACTGCAATAATTATTCCCGGATCACTACCTTTTAAACCTGTAGTGAATACAAAGGTTTTAATAAGAATAACAAACTTGGATGCAGCAATTACACCCTTGGTTGGATTTAGGCTGAATTGGTTCGAATATTAGGAGGAATTTATGAGTATAACAGATTTAACAGAATTAGCAGGAAGAAGAAGTGATCCGATTTCTAAAAGATTAACCAAAGGGCTTAAACCTTGGGGGAATACTGTTGCTGAAGGAGATGAACCTGGGACTTTTGGAATTGATAAATTCGGCAGAAATCCTACAGCATCGGCTATAGGAGATGTAATCCAGGATGAAGATGGACCCATTGTAATTGAGACAGTTGCAACTGCTGTTGAACTGATTAGTTCAGACGCTCAGGATAATCCGTCAGGAACAGGGGCAAAGGCAATTTTAATACAGGGAGTGGATATAAATTGGAATCCTATCGAAGAAATACTTGCAACTAATGGGGTAACTGTTTCATCTTCTACAACACAAGAATTTCTTTATGTGTATAGAGCTAAAATAAAAAACTCTGGCGCGCAGAGAACTGCTGGGCATATCACTATAAAAAAAACTGGTGCAGGGGCTACTATGGCGATGATATACCAGGGATATGGGCAAACTCAAAAAGCAGTAATGCCGGTATTCGCAGGATGCAAGATGTATATTGATATTCTGAGATTTGAAGGTTCTAAAACCGGTTCATTAGTTGGAGAGATTATGTTAATGGAATATCAGCTAAATGAGGGAATAAGAGTTATACACTCATTAGTGTTTAAAGACAGTGATCAAAAAATTATTGAATGGCCTGAAGTTCCTAAAGTATTTCAGGAGAAGACTCTTGTGTGGATTGAGATTAGGGATGCTATTGCATCAAATGTGATGACAGCAAGTTTCGATGGGGTTATGGAGCGGTATGAGGATTCAACACCGTGAAATATACTGTAAGATATGCTCATCTTGAATCAATGCCGGATTTAAAAGTTGGTGATACATTAAAATTTGGGGATATTATTGGGATTATGGGATCTTCAGGTCAATCAATGCACAGACATCTCCATATTGACCTGGTTAGAGGATTTGTCAGAAAGATTATCAGGTTGAGAGAAATTGGAATACTAAAGAGATATAAACCATCCAAAACACAATTGGATTATTTCAAGGACAGCGATCTCTTTAAAACCAGACTGATTACCACGACTCAATATTTATGTAAAGAATATAAAAGGATTTATGGGAAAAAACATCCAGCTTATGATTTAGTTCCAGCAGACAGATTTAT
>SOIB01000010.1 GCA_004377355.1 Candidatus Stahliibacteriota bacterium
TATATGGGGTACAAATTTCCCTATGTGGTTTGAGGAAGATGCCCGTTTCAGATTTCTCCTCAGATTCACAATCTGAATAAATTTTAAAGGAGGAATCACATTATGAAATACACAAATCTAGGGAGAACGGGACTTATGGTTAGCAGATTGTGCCTTGGCACTATGAACTTTGGCACTCATACTAATGAAAAGGATGCTTTTGCAATAATGGATAGAGCACTGGAATTGGGAATAAACTTCTTTGATACAGCAAATGTATACGGTGATAAAAAGGGAGAAGGTATTACCGAGAAAATAATTGGTAAGTGGCTTAAACAGGGTGGAGGACGTCGAGAGAAGATTGTTCTCGCTACGAAAGTTTATGGCAGCATGGGTGATTTGCCAAACGAAAGGGGATTGTCAGCATATCATTTAAGAAATGCGTGTGAAGAAAGTCTAAGACGGCTTAAAACAGACCATATAGACCTTTACCAGATGCACCATATTGACCGTGATACTCCATGGGAGGAGATATGGCAGGCAATGGAACAATTAGTTAGCGAAGGTAAAATCATCTATGTTGGTAGTAGTAACTTTGCTGGATGGAATATAGCAGAGGCTCAATCTACTGCAAAAGAACGTAATTTTATGGGCTTGGTATCAGAACAAAGCCTGTATAACCTATGTGATAGAATGATAGAATTGGAAGTTATTCCAGCTTGTAGAGCTTTTGGTCTAGGACTTATTCCATGGAGTCCTTTAAGAGGTGGATTATTAGCGGGTAGTTTACAGAAAGTAAAGGAAGGACGTCGTTCTGGTGATTGGGTAAAAGAAGGAATAGAAAAACATAAAGAACAGCTTATAAAATACGAATCACTCTGTAAAGAAATTGGGGAAGAACCTTCCAATGTAGCGCTGGCCTGGCTTTTAGGCAATACAGTTTTAACAGCACCAATCATAGGACCAAGAACTTTAAAACAGCTTGAGGGAAGCATGAGGGCTATTGAGGTTAAATTAACAGAAGATGTATTGAAAAAACTGGATGAGATATGGCCTGGTCCTGGAGGTGAAGCCCCTGAAGCATACGCATGGTGAATTAGTATATCAGTATATGAGTGTATCAGATTATAAGCTCCGCTTTAATGCAAAATGAAAAATGTAAATACAAAAATGCAAAATTTAAACCACTCAGAACATGGCACTCGGAACTCGGAACCTAATACTTAACATCTGTCTCCAGTCAAATCTTGACTTTTATTTAATTTTCTGATATATGAAAGGTAAGCTGATTGGAGGATTAAAGTGGATTATAAGATATTAGATGAAAATGTTAAGATACCAGTCTTTGGAATTGGTACTTGGGGTATAGGTGGTGGAATGGTGAGAGATACTACCAATGATGAAGAAGATATTTCTGCAATAAAAGCCGCGATGGAACTTGGAATAACACATATAGATACTGCAGAGATGTATGGTGATGGTCACTGTGAAGAGCTAGTTGGAATCGCTATAAGAGATTTTGATAGAGAAACTCTTTTTATTACAACAAAAGTCTTGCCAGAACATCTTAGATACAATGACGTAATTAAAGCTGCAGAAAGAAGTCTTCGCAGATTAAAAACCGATTATATAGATTTATATTTAATTCATGGACCAAACCCGAATATACCTATAGAAGAAACAATGAAAGCGATGTATTATTTAGTCGAGCAAAAAATGGCAAAATTTATTGGGGTTAGTAATTTTGGAGTAGAGCATATAAAAGAAGCACTAAAATACATTAAGAATAAAATAGTTGCCAACCAAATAGAATACAATCTTTTAGCAAGAAACCGTGGGAGTTTTACCAATGATATGGAATCTGATATAATTCCATATTGCGAGGGAAATGATATTCTGGTTATTGCTTATGCACCACTTGCTAAAGGTGGGCTTACAAAACCTGGATATAAGATTTTAGATAATATCGCTCGTAAATACAATAAGACACAGGCCCAAATTGCATTAAATTGGTTAATTTCTCAAAAGAATGTTGTTGTTATACCGAAATCAACAAATATTGAACACCTTAAGGAAAATTTAGGCGCAGTTGGTTGGAGGTTGAAACAGGAAGATATTGATAGGCTGAATAATGAATTTTAAATTTCAAACCCTTTATATGTTATATATTGGCTTTAACATCGTTTAATTATTACAAATATTTAGAAGGAGGAAGTAATGAAGGCTATGGTTCTTGAGCGCGCAGGTGAGCCACTTAAATTACGAGAACTTCCTATCCCAGAACCAAGTAAAGGAGAGGTTCAAATCAGAGTCCATGCTTGTGGAGTTTGCAGGACTGACTTACATATTTTTGATGGTGAACTAAAGAATCCAAAACTGCCGCTTATTTTAGGGCATGAGATTGTAGGTACTATTACAAAACTTGGAGATGGAGTAAAAGAACTTACTGTCGGAGAACGAATTGGAGTGCCATGGTTAGGTAAAACTGATGGAACCTGTTCTTATTGTGATAGGGGGTTGGAAAATTTATGTGAAAATGCTGAGTTTACAGGTTATACAAGAGATGGGGGTTATGCTGAATATACTGTGGCAGACCATCATTATTGTTTTCCAATTCCAGAAGATTATTCCGATGCAGAAGCAGCTCCTTTGCTATGCGCAGGGCTAATCGGATATCGTTCATACAAAATGACTGGAGATGCTAAGCGTTTAGGTTTATATGGTTTTGGTGCAGCGGCTCATATTATTGCACAGGTTGCACAGTACGAGGGAAGAGAGGTATATGCATTTACACGACCGGGAGATAAGGAGGGACAGGAATTTGCAAAAAAACTGGGTGCTATATGGGCTGATGGTTCATTAACTCTTCCACCTGTTTCTCTAAATGCAGCTATTATTTTTGCTCCAGTTGGTAATCTCGTTCCACAGGCCTTAAAAGCGGTGGATAAAGGTGGAAGGATTATTTGTGCTGGTATTCATATGAGTGATATTCCTTCATTTCCATATAAACTTCTATGGGAAGAGAGATGTATAAAGTCTGTTGCGAATCTAACCCGTGAGGATGGACTTGAATTTTTTGCAATTGCTCCCGAGGTTCCTGTTAAAACCGAAATAGAGATTTTTAAGCTTGAAGAGGCTAATGAAGCATTGGATAGACTAAGGAATGGAGAGATAAAGGGTGCAGCAGTTTTAGAGATAAAGAGATAGAGCGAAGGCGAATATATAAAGTGATTATATTATGGGAGAATCTTTTTACGAGAGAGTTATAGAAATAATAAAAAGCATACCAGAAGGAAAAGTTGCAACCTATGGTGAGATTGCAGACTATGCAGGTAACAGAAGAGCAGCAAGACAGGTTTCATATATATTAAATTCATCCTGGGAAAAACATAACCTTCCATGGCATCGGGTTATAAACAGTAAGGGTGGCATATCATTGAACCCCAATCGCGGGTATGAGCTCCAAAAGAAACTTCTAAAAATGGAAGGGATAATCTTTGATGAGAATGATCGTATTGATTTAAAATGCTTTCAATGGTTCCCTGAATAATGAAATTTATGTGAAAAGAGCGTTATCAAAACTTTTGGCCACAATCCAATTAACTAACCTTACCAACTTACTAACTTAATAATATTGACTTTAGAATATTTTTTCATTATAGAATTAGAGAGATTAAATCAGAACCAGGAGCCAGCGTAAAAGAAACAAAAATTGGAGATAATGGTAGAATGACAATTTTAATTCCAAAAGATGAAATAATCTATAAGAAAATAAAATGTTAAAAGGTGTCAAATCCCAAAGTCATTTAGAAAGAGATTTCAATAATGCCAATGCAAGCTTATGGGTGCTCGTTGGTCTAGTAGGTGCTGGAAAAACGACATTTGCTCAAAAACTATGGTCTATTTCACCGCCAAAAACTATAAGAGCATCATTGGATGAAATTATACAGATGGTGAGTTTCTATGATTATGAGCCAAAGATGAGTGGTTTCTATATTGGTGTTGAGAGGTCTTCAATCATTGATGGACTTATTAATGGTTACAAGGTAATTGTGGATAGAACAAACATTACCAGAAAAGTAAGAGCGCGCTTTATTTCTCTTGCTATGGAGTTAAAGAAAATTTCAAAAGAGTATTTGAATCTTTATGATAAAACAGATGAGGATATTTTTATGGAAAGGTGTGAAGTAAATTTAATTGAAAGTATTCTCCTTGAAGAAAGTCATAAGAACGTTGATATATGTTCTTCATTTTTAAAACTCATAAGAAGTTGGAAAGCAAAGAAGAGAAAGCTTGAACTATTCCCACAAGAACTTTCTTTTATCAAGGAAAAATTGAAAGAATTAACTGAAATTGAAGTAATATCTATATATTTTGATATTCCTGCTGAAGTATGTATAAAGAGAAGATTAAGTGACCCACGTAACATCTTAAGAGATAAGGTAGAGAAAGTTAACTGGAAAGCAGTTATAAAAAGGATGCAAAGACATTTTGAAGAACCTGATATAAACGAAGGTTTTGATAGGATATATAGAATAGATCATACCGGGAAAGTTGTTGGTAAAATTTTATGATTGGAAACTGGGGTCAGGTCTTGATTTTTGTATGCGTTATAGGAGATTTATATGCATGAGTGGGCGTTAGCAGAAGCGGTAATTTCTACTGCAATTAAGGTAGCAGAAGAAGAAAAGCTTAAAGAAATCACTGAAATTAAAATTAAGTTAGGTGAATTACAACAAATAGAGATAGAGATATTTGAATTTGCTCTAAAAGAAATTATCCAACCGCAAAAGCAACTATTGAGAAAGGCAAAAATAGAGATTGAGACAGAAAAAGCTATTTTGAAATGTAGAGTCTGCGGGCAAGAGTGGAATTATGGAGATGCTATGAAAAATTTGTGCGAAGAAGAGTCTGAATCAATACATTTTGTTCCCGACATTGCTCATGTTTATATTAGATGTCCTAAATGCAAGAGCCCTGACTTTGAAATTGTGAAAGGTCGAGGAGTGTGGGTAGAGTCTATTGAAGGAAACTAATCAAATATGGATCCAAGATTAAGGATTATTGATAAAAGGTTAAAAAACATAAAAACTATGATTGCGATTTCAGGTGGGAAAGGTGGGATTGGCAAAAGTTTAGTTGCGTCTACTTTGTCATTGATTCTATCAAAGTTGGGTTACAAAGTTGGTCTTTTGGATTTAGATTTTTGCGGTCCCTCTACACATATAGTATTAGGGATAAGAGGGATTTACCCTAAAGAAGAAAAAGGTATTATCCCACCAGAAATTTATGGCATTAAGTTTATGTCAATTATTTATTATGCTGGTGATAATCCTTCACCACTGAGAGGTATTGATATTTCGAATGCCATAATAGAATTACTTGCTATTACTCGATGGGGACCATTAGATTTTCTAATTATTGATGTGCCTCCTGGTATTGGAGATACAACCTTGGATATAATTCGACTAATGAAAAAAACTGGGTTTCTTATAATCACTACCCAATCGAAAGTGGTACTTGAAACCGTTAATAAAGTATTAAGAATGCTGAAAGAGCTAGGAGTTCCAATTATCGGTGTTATCGAAAACATGAAAATTTCAAAGATTTCATTTGTAAAGGAGCAATCAAAGACATTTAATGTGCCTTTCTTGGGTGAAATAGATTTCGATGAAGATCTCGAAGATTCGATAGGGGATATAAACAAACTTTTGAAGACAAACTTTGCACAAAATATGAGGGAAATTGTTTTAAGTACAGATAAATTCAAATTAAGAAAGGAATTATGAAACGATCCCTGAATTGTAAATAAGGTCTGTGATT